>NZ_RZQG01000019.1:0-20742 GCF_003998635.1 Mesorhizobium sp. M7D.F.Ca.US.004.03.1.1 | reverse complement strand
CCTTGGCGGAACGCTCCTCCTGTCCGAGGTCAAACAACTCCGCCTCGACCTTGCTCAACTCGTCGACGGCTTCGTTCAGCCGCACTGTGCTCAGGTTCAAGATTTGCATGTCAATCTCGGCCATGGCGCTTCTGGCACGAGCGATTGCCGCGAGGTTGGTAGCGCGCTCCCCCTCGATCTCCTGCTGTTGTCGTCTGAGCAACAGGTTCCGCTCGCGGGTGGTCAGCCCCTTATCGAGCAGAGTCTGAAGGTCCTTGTTTTCACCCTCGATCGCCTCGATCTGCTTGTCCTTGGTGACGATAAGCTGCTCTAACCCCGTTATCTCTTCCTCGGTCTGGTGACGGCGCTGGCTGAGAATTTCCTGCTCGTCGGTCAAGTTGTGGTGCTTCGCCGCGAACACGTCACGCTGCGAGGCAACCGCGTCCTTTGCGGCATTGGCGGGGTTTGCGAGCAATGCCGGATCAAACTCGATCTCGGCCTTGCCGTCGCGCTCGGCCCTGAGACGCGCGGCAAGCGCCTCTCGCGTTGCTATCCGGTTCTGGATCAGGTCGAGCTGCGCCTTTGCCTGCGTGGTGTCGAGCCGGATGAGGACCGTTCCCGCCTTGACGATATCCCCGTCGGCGGCATTCAACTCCGCGATGATGCCGCCCT
Source organism: Mesorhizobium sp. M7D.F.Ca.US.004.03.1.1 (assembly GCF_003998635.1). NCBI lineage: Bacteria > Pseudomonadati > Pseudomonadota > Alphaproteobacteria > Hyphomicrobiales > Phyllobacteriaceae > Mesorhizobium > Mesorhizobium sp. M7D.F.Ca.US.004.03.1.1. The sequence goes on along the minus strand of NZ_RZQG01000019.1, from coordinate 20,091 downwards.
CGAGGTGCTGGATGAGCTTGCGGTCGCCAGCAACCTTGACGACGCCCGGTGCCACCGCGGCGCTGTCCAACGGTGCCAGCGCCGCCCAGCCCCCGGCCACCCCGAAGAACAGGAACATGATCGCGAACCCGGCGCACGTCACGCCCATGAGACGCAGGGGTATCGGTTCCAGCAGGGAGGGCGGCGGGACGGGTAACGGCACGACGTTCATATCTGTTCCCATTTCATGCCTGGTTCGCCACGATGGTCGTGCCCAATGCGCTTGGACGCGACGTACGTTTTGAAGAGGGACGTGGCCCGTTGCTGACGCCGAGCACGGCGGCGGGGATTTCCGGCGTCGAATCAGCCGGCATCTGAGTTACCTGGTGAGTTATCGGGCGGATGCGCGCGGCGAGTTCGTTGAAGACATAGTCACGTGAACCGAAGAGGTCTTGTTGGCCCCGATTGAGGACCAATATCTTGTCGACCTTCTCCATGATGTTCGCTCGGTGTGCGATCAGGATAATGGTCGCGCCCGCCGTCTTGACCGCGCCGAGGGCTGCGATCAATGCGTCCTCACCCTCGCGGTCGAGGTTGGAATTGGGCTCGTCCAGGATAATGAGCGGCGGGTCGCCGTAGAGTGCCCGCGCCAGCCCGATGCGTTGGCGCTGCCCACCCGACAGCACCGCGCCGGATTCGCCGATCTCGGTGGCGTAACCCTTCGGCAGTCCTTTGATCAGTTCGTGAACTCCCGCCAACTGCGCGGCCTTGACCACGTTGTTGAAGACCGCTGGGTTGATATTCGCGAAGCGGCAGATGTTTTCCGAGACCGTACCGGCGAAGAGCTCGATGTCCTGCGGTAAATAACCGACATAATGACCACGGTCCTCCGCCGCCCATTGGGCAACGTCCATCCCGTCCAGCAACGCACGCCCCCCGGATGGGCGCCAGGCACCGGCCAGTATCCGCGCCAGACTGGTCTTGCCGGCCCCGCTCGGGCCGATCAATGCCATTGCCTCACCCGGATTGAGCCGGAAGCTGACCCCCTTCAGGATATGCTCGCCGCCCTGTCGGGCAAGCACGAGATTGTCGGCCTCGAACCTGCCTTTCGGTCGTGGCAGCGGCATAACCGGCGTGGCCTCCCGGTGTTGTCCGGCGACTGCGGTGAGACGCCGGTAAGCGGCACGCGCTCCGACCGTCGCCTTCCATGTGCCGATCGCTTGCTCGACCGGCGACAACGCGCGCCCCATCAGAATCGAGGCGGAGATCATGATGCCGGGTGAAGCCTCGTTTCGAAGCACCAGATACGCACCAAGGCCCAGTATGGCCATTTGCAGGGCCAGCCGGTGACAACGCGCGATGGCCGCGATGACGCTGCCACGATTGGCGGCAAGAACTTGTCCTTTGTTGGCCTCGTCTTGCTGTGCCTTCCAGCCCTCCAGCAGTGGCTTCAACATGCCCATCGCCTGTACGACCTCGGCGTTGCGGATCGCCGCCTCGGCTTGCACATATGCCCGTGACTGTGCGCTTGCGGCCTCGTTCAACGGCTTGCGTGTGAGGTATTCGTTGAGCAACGCCAACGCAAACAGGACGATCCCGCCGCACAGCGCCAACCAGCCCAGCCAAGGATGCATGACGAATATGGCGGCGAAAAACAGCGGTGCCCAGGGCGCGTCAAGGATTGGGAAGATGCTCGGGCTGGTGAAGAAATTTCGTACTTGATCCAGGTCGCGCAGCGGACGGGCGTTGGCATGACCGGGCGCCGAGGCGGCATACTCTACCGATGCTGTCAGGAGAACCGGTGCCAACCGTGCGTTCATCCACGATCCGACGGTGGCCAGGAGACGCCCGCGGACCACCTCCAGCCCCGCCATTGTCACGAGCGCCCCTGCCGCCATCAGCGACAGCATCACCAACGTCTCCAGACTGTGGCTGGACAGCACGCGGTGGTAGACTTGGAGCATATAAAGCGCCCCGGTCAACATCAGCACGTTGATGCCGCCGCTGAACCAGATAAGCGGCCGGATGGCGCGTCTGGCCTCTTTCATCACCACCTGCAGGGCAGGGGGCTGTTGGCTGGTTTTCATCATCTGGATGACATCTCCGTGCGACAGATGCGGAACGGGGGCAGCATTGGCCGCCCCCGTTGGTCAAGCGTCAGGCGACGTCAACAAGTATGTGCTGCATCGCTGTCTGGTCCGCGTCCGCGTCCGCCACCTGGAAGGCGAAGTCGAGGTGGGCATCCGGCGTCTGGGTCGAGGTCGAGGTGAAGCCGATGTCCGTGATCTTCAGCACGTCGTTGTCGGTGGGGTCGAAGTTCACCAGGTTGGTGGTCGCATTGCTGCCGCCGCTAGCGCCGGTCGTCGGGTTCAGGTTGATCGCCGTGCCGTTGCCGGTGATGCCGTTGCCCGACTGCATGATCTGGACACCCTGCAACACGAAGTGCTCGCCGGCAGCGTTGTAGTCGTTCTGCTCGATGATGACGAGGCCGTCATTGTTGTCGAGCGTGAACTCGCCGCTGTACGGGGCCGGGACGTGACCCATCTTGAAGATGTCGGCGTTCTGCACGTACATGGCCCGCGTGATCGAGACATCGTCGGCTGTGGACGCCGTGCCCTTGTCGTCGATCAGGTTGAGGATCAGCATCAGGTCCTCGCTGTTGCCGATGCCGTCGAACTTGATGGCCATGGTGCCGGCGGTCGCTGTCGGGGTGATGGCCTCGTTCGCTATACCGACGTTGCTGTCGAAGAACCGCAATGTGAGCAGTTCGCCTTTCTGGATCGTGTCACCGGCGACACCGTTGGTGCTCTGCGTCGCGGACACCCAGGTTTCATTGGCGTTGCTCACCATCTCGTGACCACCGAGGGTGAAGGTGGCGTCGCCGGATGACCCCTCGCCATTGGCGGTCAAGCTGAACGGGTTGGCTTTGTTGATCAAGTTGCCCGTGAACTGCACGTAGAAGTTTTCGTTAGCCGGCGTATTCGGATCATCAGCCTGCAATTTTTCCAGCACGATCGGCGGGTGGCCCGTGTTGCCGAGGGGCTCCTTGGACAAGAGTTGACTGGTGTGGATAACGTCGAAGCTGAAGCCCTCGAGAGGGTCGGTCAGGTGGATGGTATAAGTATCGGCAATCTTGTCGAAGACGAGGGTGCCGCCCGCCGTGCCCGTCTGGACGCCAGCCGCCGGATCCTTGTCGTAGGTGAACGTGAAGTTGAACGTCGCGGAGGTAAGGCTCTCCGATGCCAGCGTCACCTCCGAGGTGAGGATGTTACCACCGCCGCCGCCGGTGATCGTGCCGGTGAGCCCGATCTGGACGCCGGCAAGCGCGCCGTTCTGGTCGACAAAGTCGGAACCGCCGCCCGCATAGAACGCGGCCGGATGAGCATCCGCGCCGATGTCGTAGCCGAAGGCTCCGGTGGCCGACGCGTTGAGCGTGTTGGCCAGAGTCTCGGGGGTCCCAGGAACGCCGGTCTGGTCACCGTCGAACGGCACCGTGATCGTCGGCGCATCATCCTTGAAGACAAGGCTTGTACCGATGTTGACACTGTCCGAGGCCTGGTCGCCGTCACCGTCGGTGATGATCGCCGTCAAGGTGACGAGATCGTCGGACGCCAGCGATGTTTGCTGATCCGGCCCGGTGTCGGGCGAGTGTATGATAGCCCGTGCCTGATCGAGTGTCACGGTTCCGTCCGCAGCCACGCTCACCGTGAACACGATATCGCCAGCGGCTGAACCGGCACGACCGACGACCTCGCCTCCTTCGACGAAAAGCAGGACGGACAGGCCGGTCAAGGTGTCGGTTAGGCCGCTAACGTTCGTGACCTGATTGATGCCGAGCGCATAGCTGATGGCGTCACCATCTGCGCCGGCATTCGGGGTGAAAACAGTCGCGAAATCCGCGCTGTTGGCACCCAAGTTGGACTCGTCAACGGTCAGCGTCGGCTCGGTGCCGGTGGTGGAGATGCTCGGGCCGTCGTCCTTGAAGTTGAGGTTCTGGCCGATGTCGAGGCTGGCCGACAGGTGGTCACCGTCCTTGTCGGTGACGGTCGCGGTGAGCGTGACCAGATTGTCGGCGGTCAGGCTGGTGCTGTCGTCGGGGTTGCTGGTGTTCGCATGGACCACCGCGCGGAGCTGATCGAGGGTAACGTCGCCGGCGGCGCTGACGGAGACCGTGAAGACGAGGTCGTTGGAGCCGGAGGTGTGGCCTTCAACGACGCCGCCATTGAGCGAGAGGATGACCGCCTGGCCGGTCGCCGTGTCGACCAGACCCGAAGGGCCTGCCACGACGCCCAGCGCATAGGTCAGCGTGCCAGCGCCGTCGGCGCCGAAGGCCGAAGTGAAGTTGCCTGCAAAGCTCTTCGTGTCGTTGGTCGTAAGAACCGACTCGTCAACGGTCAGCGTCGGTTCGGTGCCGGTGGTGGAGATGCTCGGGCCGTCGTCCTTGAAGTTGAGGTTCTGGCCGATGTCAAGGCTGGCCGGCAGGTGGTCACCGTCCTTGTCGGTGACGGTCGCGGTGAGCTGGATCAGATTGTCGGCGGCCAGGCTGGTGCTGTCGTTCGGGTCAGTGGTGTCCGAATGGACCACCGCCCGCGATTGGTCGAGTGTCACGTTGCCGGCGGCGTCGACCGAGACACGGAATACTTCGAGCCCGCCCGACGCCGTGGTGCCGATCACCACACCGCTGGCATTCAGATTGAGGACCACCGCCTCGCCGCTTTGAGTGTCGACAAGACCGCTGACGACATTCGTGCCGCCGCCAAGGACGCCAAGCGCATAGGTCAGCGTGCCGGCGCCGTCGACGCCGAAGGCCGAACTGAAGTTGCCTGCAAAGCTCTTCGTGTCGTTGGTGGCAAGAGCCGACTCGTCGACGGTCAGCGTCGGCTCCGCACCGGTGATGGAGATGCTCGGGCCGTCGTCGTCGAAGTTGATGTGGGAGCCGACCTCTTCGCTGTAGGCGTTGGTGCTTGTCGACGAGAAATGGAACTCGCTGATGTCGCATCCTTCGTTCGAATCGACCCCCTTGACCTGCAACCGATCCATTGGGCTGCTGGTGGTGATGTCGACGGTGGTGGTGTTATCGAGCCCGGTGATGGTCACGGCGTTCCCGGTCCCGCTGAGCCCGGTGACGGTGACGTTGCCGCTTGCCGTGGCATAGGTGCCATCGACGGTGATGACGGATGCAAACCCCGATGTACCCGTCAACTTGATGCCGGTGATGTCCACGGGGCTGGTCGCAGTGCCGTCAAAGAAGTCCGTGCTTTGCTCGTTGCCCGTATTGTTGAAGGCACTGATGCTGACGTCCACACGCGCAGTCGGAGTGGAAGGCGTGATCTGGCTGATCGTGAACCCGGCCTCCGTGATAGTCTCGAGATGGCTGCCGTACTGGATTTGCGACGCACTACCTGCGTTCAGATTGCCGCCGGTCACAAAATCGACCTGCAGCGTTTCGTTTGGATTGATGCTCTGGTTGTTGATGCCGAAGCCCTGTTCGCTCACGTTGGCGGTGCCACCGTTCAGACCTATCACCAGAAGCTGCTTGGACGCGTCATTGGACGAATTGATCAGGTAGAAATCATGATTGCCGGGCGCGGCGGCCGTGCCCGCGAAACCAGCCACGCTGGTGCCCGTGACCGAGGCGAACACCTTGTCAGTCAGATCGATACGGTCGTCCGGGTTGGTCGCGTCCGGATGGAGCAAAGGCACATACTCGACCGTGTAGAGATCCGCATTGGTGGTGCTGGTGGGGATCAGCGCAAACGAGAAGGCCAGCGGCCCGGTCTCGGCGGGCTCGGCGGTCGCGTCAGAGGTGCCAATGACGCCAATCACGACGTTTGGATGCGTTGGATCCTGGAACAGCCAGACATAATTGCCATCGACCGTCTGAATGCCGCTGTTCACGCCGACGGTGGTGGAAAACGGGGTGCCGGACAAGTTCTGGGAGAGAGCGACCGAGGTGATGGTTTCGCCCGCGCTCGCCGAGGCCACCACGAAGTTGGTCTGGAAGGCGACCTCCGGTGAGGGCAGCCCGCCAGCCGCGTCGAGACCCAGGAGATATGTCAGCGTGGTGTCGGTGTTGTACGGCGCAATGGACGGGTTAATATCATCGTCCTGAAGGCCGATGGTTTCGTCGATGATGATGTCTTGGGTTGTGATATCGAGTGCCATGGAGATTCTCCCCCTGTTCAAAACGCATCAAGAAAAGGGGGTCATCCCCTCCAGATGCTGGATGCCCCTACCCGAGTGCACCCGCTGACCCGCTGAATTGCGGCCTTTAATCCTCCATTGTGTCGCCGACGCAGAGGGCGCGTCCATTCCCGGTTCGATAGTGTTAGGGTGAATGGCCGTACCTGATCGAACGATATATATCCTTCGATAGATCAGGCTGGCGCGGGCGGTGGTGCGGGCCTTACGGCCGATGGCGTCAGGCGGCTTTCCGGCCTGTTGCCGTCATCATGTCGATGTCAGCTGAAGGCGATGGTCAGATCAGGTCGGTGCGGCGCGTTGCTGGAACGTCCGCGCCTTTGCCATGCGCCACCCAGGCCAGTTCCGCTCGGCTGCCGAGGTGTAGCTTCTCGTAGACGTGATGCAGGTGCATCTTCACCGTGCCTTCGGATACGTGCAGCCGTTGCGCGATGGTCTTGTTGCGCAACCCGCGCGAGACGAGATCGGCGATCTCGGTCTCCCGCCCGGTCAACCTGGACGTCGGCTGCGGCTGCGATCGGGGCATCAGCAGTTGCTGGACGATGTTGTTGTCGATCCACTTCTTGCCTGTCGCCACCGCATTCACGCATTCGATGAGATAGCGGTGGCTGATGCCGTCCAGAAGCAGGCCGTCGACGTCGAGCGTCTGTATTTCCTTGATATCGAGCCTGCCGGTTGGCTGCACGATGAAGATGATGCCGAGAGCGCTGTTGCAGGCCTTCAGCCGGGAGGAAAGAGCTGATGTCTGGGGGTCCGCGATATCCAGGCCGACGATGACGATATCAGGCCGTTGGCGCTCCACATGAGGGAGAACGTCGACAGGGCGGCGGCACTGGGCGACAACATCGTGTCCAGCCCTCTGCAACACCCACTCCAGACCGGCGAGATACACCCCCCGCGGGTCCGCGACAACCAAAGTCGACATACGAACACCGTCCGGTAAAAACGCAACTAACTTGGTTAAGTACCCGTTAAATCAGGAAACCAGAGCTTAGACTGTTTGTCAAGTAATAGCTAATATAGTGACTGCTATAAAAATAATCTGAGGCTGTCAGGTCGGCCGGCCCGGGATTTCGCCGCCGTACGATGTTGCTCGGCGGATTGCCTTTTGATGGCGCAAGGCGCGTTTTCTCCACGCTGACTGCGAAGTCAAACCTCGCCTAAGATTGCGACAACTTCTGACCAAAAAAAGTGCTGCCAGCCCAACCTGGATACATTCGAGGCAATGGCGGCGGCCCGGAGCGGCTGCGTGCTAAGTTCTTGGTAACTCTCACCAGTCGAACACTATTCGAAGGTCAAAAAAGGCATTGGCTTCTCGTGTCGTCCATAGATGCTGGGGCTGACATCGAGGCGAGTCCAAGGAGCTGAGACCAGCATGGCCACTGTCCTGAACGCCAAGGGCGTTCCACTTCCCTACAGCGGGTCCTCGACCAAGTGGTACTCGGCGACGAATTCCGGCCCGGCGCTCTATGGCAGCATCTACAACGACTCGCTCCATGGCGACAGTAATGTCAGCGTCACGATGTATGGCGGCAAGGGCGATGACATCTACTATCTGTATTCCACGAAGAACAAGGCGGTCGAGCTGGCCAACGAGGGTGTCGACACCATCTCGACCTGGATGAGCTACAGGCTCCCGGCGCATTTCGAGAACCTGACGGTCACGAACGACAAACACTATGCTTTCGGAAACGAGCTGAACAACATCATTACCGGCGGCTTCGGCCAACAGACGATCGATGGCTTAAAGGGCGACGACGTTCTCAAGGGTGGATCCGGGGCGGACATTTTCGTCGTGGCCCCCGGCAACGGCAGTGACCTGATCCTGGACTTTAGCGTCGAGGATACAGTGCGCATCGGGAGCTACGGCTTCACCTCCTTCAAACAGGTGCACGCCAACATGGCCGGCCTTCTGGCTTTTGCCGGCGGACGGCTCCTGGCCACCGGAACTGGACATCATAGAGATGACCGGTCAGGATCCAAACAAGCTCCTCATGACAAGCCACTCGAACGAGACGGGAACGCATACGACAGCGGCATCGATGCCCTTTGCCTCGGATACCGCAGGGTTCCACAAATACGGTGTGCTGTGGACGGAAGACGAACTCGTCTGGTATTTCGACGACGTCGAAGTTGCCCGTGCCGCAACACCTGCCGACATGCAAGAGCCGATGTATATGCTGGTCGATCTGGCAGTGGGCGGCATCGCGGGGGCGCCCGCCGACGGGCTTGTGACGCCCGCGCAAATGCATATCGACTACATCCATGCCTATTCGTTGAACGATTGGGTTATCTAGGCGCAACACCTGACGCTGGGGTCGGCACGGACACATTCGTCATCAAACCATATCGGGCACCTCCCGTAGGACGTCCAATCGTTCGACGGACCATTGCCGAAAACATGGCGCTTCAAACCTCAGATGGCCCCGGACGAGATATTGACGGGGCGGGCGCTGCCCGGCGGGCACGATCTCATCGTCCATCTGCCGGAAGGCTACGACGCGCGGATCGGCCCTCGCTCGGGACCGCCGGGAGCACTGCTCAGAGCCACCCATGGCTATCGCGAAATCACTCCATCTGCTACCGTCCACGCCATTCCAGACTTCATCTGGGAGTATCGGCTTAGACAGCCTATGAGGGGCACCAGGCGATGACCCGCGACCAGATGCTCGCCCACCTGCGCGCCGCCGATGCGGTAGCGCGCGAAACCGCCACGCACGGGCATCATCCTTTCGGCTGTGTGCTCGTCGGCCCTGACGATCGCATCCTCATGCGGCAAGGCAACATCAACACCGTGCGCCACGCCGAAACCGAACTCAGCCGACGTGCCGCGGACGCCTATCCGCCGGATTTTCTCTGGTCCTGTACGCTGGTCTCAACCGGCGAGCCCTGCGCCATGTGCACCGGGACGCTCTACTGGGCGAATATCGGCCGGCTGGTCTACGGCTTCGAGGAGACCAAGCTTCTCGCGCTGACTGGCGACCACGCCGAGAATCCGACGATGGACCTTTCCTCGCGCACGGTGCTCGGCTCGGGGCAGAAGCAGATCGCTGTCCACGGCCCCTTCCCCGAGATGGAGGAGGAGCTCCTCGCCCCGCATCTCAGTTTTTGGCGGCGCTAGGGGCGGCAGAACTTTTGCCTGGGAGGCCGGCTGCCACTCTGTCGATTGGAACGATGGTAGCGGGAGAGCGCTACCGCCTTTCCCCACACTCGTCGGATCGGCGGTTCCTGCTCCGTTGTCTTGGATGAGCATTCATTTTTGAACTGCCCCTCTACTCAATGTACGAGTTGGTCATCTAGTCCCAGCATTTGGATTCGAAGACCTCGTTTTGTCTGCAGCCGAAATCGTCAGACTGGCAGCCCTAGTTGTTTTCTCAGGCTCTTGTCGAATGCGGACGCGGGGACGAAGCGTCGCAGGAAACTTACCTGACGCGCCATTTTTCCCGCCGCATAGCGTTTCTTCGGAGTGGGATCGATCGCAGCGGCCAAAATGGTCTTGGCTACCACTTCGGGCGCGTCGCCTTTTTCCATCGATTTCCGAACGGACATAGTCATGCCAGCGCGCGCGGAATCATAGATATCAAGCAACTGATCGGGGGCGGCGAGATTGTCCTCGAATGCCGTACGGGTATAGGCGGGCTCCACCAACGACACGCGAATGCCGAACGGGCGCAATTCGTGATCGAGCGACTCGGAATAACCCTCGATGGCATGTTTGGTCGACGCGTAAAGTGCGAAATAGGGAGCGGGGATGAACCCCTGTACCGAACTCAAATTAACGATTCTGCCCATTCCTTGGCGTCGCATTGTCGGCAACACCGCGTTGGTCACGCGGAAAACGCCGAAGACGTTCACGTCGAACAGCGCCTGAGCCTGGGCGATCGAGGACTCCTCCGCGCCACCAAACAGACCCATGCCGGCATTGTTGACAAGCAGGTCGATGCGTCCGGCCTTGGCCAGAACGTCATCGACCATTTTCGCAACGGACGCGTCGTCGGTCACGTCGCACGTCAGCATGGTAACGCCGTCGGATTGGTTGGAAGCAGTGCGACGACTGGTTCCGAATACGCGATAGCCCGCGCTTAGCAAGGCGTCGGCGGTAGCCCGCCCGATGCCGGAAGATGCCCCTGTCACAAGGGCGACGCCAGGATTGGTCTTGTTCATGGAAATTATTTCTTTCTTTGTGTTGAACCGGAGTTGGAGAACCATGGAAGGTCGGTGTGAAGGGTGCCAATCATGAGCGCCCCTGGCGCTCGCGTCGGGCCGCTGGGGCGGTCCAGCGCCTGAACAAGGCGCTGGCATTCACGCCGCCAAAGCCGAAGCCATTGGAGATCGCATACTCCATCTCCATTGGCCGGGGCTCGTTTGCGACGAAGTCGATGCCGTCGGCGGCCGGATCGGGAGCGCTCAGATTGAGCGTCGGCGGCGCCACCTGATCCCTGAGCGCCAGGATCGCGAAGATGGCTCCAAGCCCGCCGGCCGCGCCCAGCAGGTGTCCGGTCGCCGATTTCGTTGCGCTGACGGCTATCGCGAAATCGCGACCGAATAGGCTCTTGATCGCTTCGATCTCGCCCAGGTCGCCGACTGGCGTGGAGGTCGCATGCGCGTTGAGATGACGAACCTCGTGCGGCGAAATCCCCGCTTGCGCAATCGCGATCTCCATGGCCCGGCGCGCACCGCCGCCGTCCTCAGGCCCAGAGGTGACGTGATGAGCATCCGCCGTCGTGCCGTAGCCGACGAGTTCGGCGAGCGGTTTTGCGCCGCGCGCCAGCGCGTGGCTCAACGCCTCGATGACCAGCACGCCGGCTCCTTCGCCCATGACGAAGCCGTCCCTCGATACGTCGAAGGGACGCGAGGCTTGCGCCGGCGCCCAATTGAAGCCGGTTGAAAGAGAGCGTGCGGCAGCAAACCCACCGAGACTGACGATGTTCATGCATGCTTCCGTGCCGCCGCACACGGCAATATCAGCTTCGTTCGCGCGGATGAGACGGGCCGCGTCGCCGATCGCCTGGATGCCGGCCGCGCACGCCGTCACCGGTGCGCCCAACGGACCTTTGAAGCCATGACGGATTGAGATCTGGCCCGCTGCGAGGTTCACCAGGAAGGATGGCACCGTAAAGGGCGACAGGCGGCGGGCGCCACGCAGGTCGACCGTGCGCACCGCCTCGGTGATGGCGGGGAAGCCGCCGACCCCTGAAGCGATGATCGTTGCTGTGCGCAGGCGATCCGTTTCCGAGGCAGGCTTCCATTTCGCCTGCGCAAGCGCCTCTTCCGCCGCGGCCAGCGCAAAGAGAATGAACCGATCTACCTTGCGCTGATCCTTCACGGACAGGACGCCGTCAGGATCGAAGCCAGCGTCGGGGTCTTCTTTCAAGGAGGGAACCACGCCGCCAATCTTTGCCGGCAGGTCTCCCACCACATCGTCCGGAAGCCTACGGACGCCCGAACGACCGGCCAGCAGGCGCGACCATGACGCTTCGACATTGGCAGCAAGGGGCGTGACCGCCCCCATGCCTGTAACAACAATCCGTCGCATCTATTCTCCTATCACTTGGGTGCGCCGACAGCACTGCCCACGCCGTTCAAGCGGCGACTGCTTCGCGAACCTGATCGGACGCCGCATCCAGAAAAGCCTGCGCAAGGTCGGGGTCGTTGACGACCCGTGAGAGCAGCACCGCCCCGACCATTGTCGACAGAATGGCCATGGCCTTGCCGCCGGTCTCCTCGCCGTCGGCCTTGCCAACCCAACTAGCGAGCATCTCAAGGTATTCCTTGATCCCGGCTTCGAATGACGCCTTCACCTCGGCGCCCTGCCTGGCAGCATCCGAGCCGAGCGCAACGACCGGGCAGCCGTCCATCCTTTCTCCGCGATGGTCCATGCTGAGATAGAATGAGATCACCGCCTCGAGTGGATTCTCAGGGTTTGCCGCAGTTGCGTCCGACCATCTGTGGGTGGCGCTCTCCATCGCCCGCCTGGACGCCTGCGCCGCCAGGTCCTCCTTTGACGCGAATTGCTTGTAAAAGGCGCCCTGGGTCAGCCCCGCGCCCTTCATCAAATCCTTGAGGCCGATGCCGTCAAAGCCGCGCTCCCGAAAAAGGCGGCTTGCCACATTGATCACGGTTTCGCGGTTTTCTGCGGCTTGAATTCGGCTCACGCGCATCGTCGATCTCCTTTTTGATTGCGTTCGTAATCTATAATCGATATAGAAATCGAACGCAATCTAATTTGAGATGAGGCGACGAGCGTGAAAAAGAGAACCGTTATCGTATTGGGATCGACCCTGACGGCGATGTCATGGGTGGCGGCATTCGCCACGTTTGCTACTCCCGCGCAGGAAGCTCCTTTGGTGACCGACCCAAGGCAGGAGGCACCATTCGTCAGACTTGTGTCGGCAGCGCCGGTCACCGAATCAGAACGTGGCTTCACCGGCGTCATCGGGGCGAGGGTGCAGAGCAATCTGGGCTTTCGGGTTCCCGGCAAGATCGTGGAACGGTTGGTGGACGTTGGTCAGCAGGTCAAAGCCGGTCAGCCGCTGATGCGGATTGATGATACCGATCTGCGCCTTGCGCTTTCGGCGAAGCGCAATGCCGTTGCGGCAGCGCGGGCAACAGTCGCTCAGACACAGCCGGATGAACGGCGATACGCCAGTTTGCTTGGCAGTGGGTGGGTTACACCGCAGCGCTACGAGCAGGCGAAGGCTGCGATGGATACAGCCCAGGCGCAACTTGCCGCCGCTGAAGCCGACGCACGGGTCGCCGAGAACGAGGCGGCCTATGCAGTCCTGTTGGCGGACGCGGATGGAACGGTGGTCGAAACGCTTAGCGAGCCGGGGCAGGTCGTCGCAGCCGGCCAGCCAGTGATCCGGACCGCCAAGGCAGGCCCGCGCGAAGCGGTTGTCGCCCTTCCCGAAACGATCCGGCCGGCGATCGGCTCGGCGGCTGAGGCGAGCGTGTATGGTGGCGATGAGCGTCGTTATACAGCGCATCTGCGGCAGCTGTCGGACTCCGCCGATGCCCAGACCCGCACGTATGAGGCGCGCTATGTGCTCGACGGCGAAGCTGCCGCTGCACCACTTGGCGCGACGGTTACCGTTCGGCTCGCAAGCCAGGCGCAACAGCCAGAAGTCCAGGTGCCACTGGGAGCCGTGCTCGATGACGGCCGCAAGACTGGCGTTTGGGTGTTGGACAGCGCCACCTCAACCGTACACTTTCAGCCCGTGCAACTCGTTCGTGTAACCAGCGAAACCGCTGTGATCTCCGGATTGAACTCGAACGTTCCCATTGTGTCGCTCGGCGCCCACCTCCTGCAGGAGGGCGCTCGCGTCCGGACCGAGTCCGAAAGCGGGAGCAACTGATGAGCTTTAATCTTTCCGCGATCGCCGTTCGCGAACGCGCCGTCACCCTATTCTTCATCCTCTTGCTGGTGGCTGCCGGAGCCTACGCCTTCCTTATGCTCGGCCGGGCCGAGGACCCTAGCTTCACCATCAAGACCATGACGGTTACGACGGCATGGCCGGGCGCGACGGCGCGCGAGATGCAGGATCTCGTCGCCGAACCGTTGGAGAAGCGGCTTCAGGAGCTGACCTGGTACGACAGGGTGGAGACGACCACACGGCCAGGTTATGTGTATATGACGGTCACGCTGAAGGACAGCACACCGTCATCCGCCGTGCAGGAGGAGTTCTACCAGGCTCGCAAGAAACTCGGTGATGAAGCCCGCAACCTGCCGCCCGGCGTCTTCGGCCCCTTCGTGAACGACGAATATTCGGATGTGAGCTTCGCCCTTTATGCGCTGAAGGCCAAAGGCATGCCGATGCGGGAGCTGGCGAGGCAGGCCGAGGTGATCCGCCAGGACCTCCTGCACGTGCCCGGCGTCAAGAAGATCAACATCCTTGGTGAACGTCCCGAACAGATATTCGTCGAGTTTTCCTACGCCAAACTGGCAAACCTCGGCGTGTCGGCACAGGACATCGTCGGTGCCTTGCAGCGGCAGAACACCGTCACGCCAGCAGGTTCGATCGACACCCTAGGGCCGCGCCTCTTCATTCGGGTCGACGGCGCCTATGACAGCGTTCAGGCGATCGCCGACACCCCGATTGTCGCTGGGGGGCGGACGCTGAAGCTATCCGACATCGCCGAGGTCAGCCGCGGCTATGAGGACCCTCCCACATACCTCATCCGACGCCAGGGCGAGCCCACCATCATGCTCGCGGCCGTTATGCAGGAGGGCTGGGATGGTCGCGCGCTCGGCAAGGCCCTGGAGGACAGGACTGCCGCGATCACACAGACACTGCCGCTCGGCATGACGCTCGACAAGGTGTCCGACCAGGCTGTCAACATCACCTCGGCGGTCGACGAATTCATGTTGAAGTTCGCGATGGCGCTCGGCGTCGTGCTGCTGATCAGTCTGCTTAGCATGGGCTGGCGCGTCGGGATCGTCGTGGCGGCTGCCGTCCCTCTGACGCTCGCCGTGGTCTTCCTCATCATGCTGGAAACCGGCCGGTTCTTCGATCGCATCACGCTCGGCGCCCTCATCCTGGCGCTTGGTCTTCTCGTGGACGACGCCATTATTGCTATCGAGGTGATGGTGGTGAAGATGGAAGAGGGGATGGACCGCATTAAGGCGGCGGCCTATGCATGGAGCCACACTGCGGCGCCGATGCTATCGGGAACTCTGGTGACGATCGCCGGCTTTGTGCCGGTGGGTTTTGCGCGCTCGACGGCTGGCGAATACGCCGGCAACATCTTCTGGGTCGTGGGGTTCGCCCTCATCGTCTCCTGGATCGTCGCGGTGGTCTTTACGCCCTATCTCGGTGTCAAGATGCTGCCCGCGATCAAACCGGTCGAAGGCGGTCACCACGCTATTTACGACACGCGTAACTATCGACGTTTGCGGCGGGTCATCACGTTTGCTGTGCGCCATAAGTTCGTAACCTGCGGTATCGTTGGCATAGCCTTCGCGCTTTCCGTCGTCGGTATGGCCGGCATCAAACAGCAGTTCTTCCCGACATCCGACCGCCCTGAAGTGTTGGTGGAGGTTCGCCTGCCGGAAGGTGGTAGCATCGAGACAACGACCGCTGCGGTCGAAAAGCTCGAAAATTGGCTGGACAGCCAGCCCGAGGCCAAGATTGTCACGAGCTACGTCGGCCAGGGCGCTCCGCGCTTCTTCTTTGCGATGGCTCCGGAACTGCCTGATCCTGCTTTCGCCAAGATCGTCGTGCTGACCCCCGACGCGGAGGCGCGTGAGGCGTTGAAGCACCGGCTCCGAGAGGCAGTGGCGCAAGGGCTTGCGCCCGAGGCGAATGTCCGCGTTACGCAGCTCGTGTTCGGCCCCTACACGCCGTTCCCCGTCGAGTTCCGGGTCATGGGCCCCGATGCGACGCAGCTCTACAGCATTTCCGAAAAGGCTCTCGACATCATGCGGAGCGTCCCGGATGTGCGGCAGGCCAACCGCGACTGGGGCAACCGCACGCCCGTGCTTCGCTTTGTCCCCGATCAGGATCGACTGAACCTCATCGGCCTCTCGCCGGCGGAGGTGGCTCAGCAACTGCAATTCCTTCTCACCGGCATCCCCGTTACGCAGGTTCGCGAGGACATCCGCAACGTCCCCATCGTGGCACGCAGCGCCGGCGGCGAGCGGCTGGATCCGGCGCGTCTGGCGGATTTCTCGCTGATAAGCCGGGACGGCCGCTCGATTCCGCTCGACCAGATCGGGCATTCGGAAATCCGTCAGGAGGAGCCAATCCTGAAGCGCCGTGACCGCACGCCCGTTGTCACGATCCGCGCGGACATCAATGAAGCTACCCAGCCTCCGGAGGTCTCCAAGCAGATCATGCAGGCCCTTCAGCCGCTGATTGCGTCTCTTCCGGTCGGCTATCGCATCGAAATGGGCGGATCGATCGAAGAGGCGGAAAAGGCCAACACCGCGCTGGCTAAAGTCTTCCCGGCCATGATAGCCGCCATGTTGATCGTCATCATGCTCCAGGTGCGATCTTTCTCCACGATGTTCATGGTCATGCTGACAGCACCGCTTGGCCTTGTCGGAGTCGTGCCGATGCTGCTCACCTTCCACCAGCCCTTCGGCTTCAACGCCATTCTGGGTATGATAGGACTGGCTGGCATCCTGATGCGCAACACGCTAATCCTGACCGAACAGATCAAGGAGAACCGCGCAGCCGGCATTGACGACTATCACGCCGTCATCGAGGCCACGGTGCAACGCACACGGCCCGTCATTTTGACAGCACTTGCCGCCGTGCTCGCCTTTATTCCCCTCACGCACTCCGTCTTCTGGGGCTCAATGGCCTATACGCTGATCGGCGGAACGGCGGCCGGCACGGTGTTGATCCTGCTCTTCCTGCCCGCGCTCTACACCGCGTGGTTCCGGATCAAGCCGACTGCGGATGAGGTCCCGACGGCGGATGAAATCCATGAGGTTTCGACGGAGGAACTGGAAATGCGACCAGTCATGGCTGCTGAGTAGGGCACCGTTGCCGAGCCTCGTTTGTCTGCACGGGGCGCTGGCGGGTTCGTGTGTCGATGCTAGTGAGAGCAATCAGTATGGCCAACGGTAGCGGATGCCCACGTAACCGATTGATCTTATTGACAAAATGGTAGCGGGAGAGGGACTTGAACCCCCGACCCCAGGATTATGATTCCCGTGCTCTAACCAACTGAGCTACCCCGCCAGGGCGGCGAAAGGCCCGAAATCCGCCTCAAATCGAAAGGCACGTCGGGGGCGTTCGCCAAGGTCGCGCGGATATAAGGTTGGGAGGGTGAGCCTGTCAAGCTTCGAAGCAGCCGGCTTGCCGGCTTATCGTCATTATCGAAAAGCTTTGCCGCGCAGACATTTGGTTGCTGCCGCCGGGGTTGAGTTCGACGGGGCACGTCGCTATGTCTCGGCCACGAGTTTTTAGAGTTTGAAACAGATGAAGCCGCGCATTGCAGTCCTCGGTTGCGGATACTGGGGCAGCAACCACATCCGCACCCTCAAGGCGCTCGGCGCGCTGCACGCGGTCTCCGACACCAACCGGGCCCGTGCCGAAGGCTTCGCCAGCGAACAGGACTGCCTGGCGATCGAGCCGGACCAGTTGTTCGTCCGTGACGATATCGACGCCATCGTCATGGCGCTGCCGCCGCAATTCCATGCCGACCTTGCCGTGCGTGCCGTCGAGGCCGGCAAGGACGTGCTGGTGGAAAAGCCGATCGCGCTGACGGTGGCGGATGCCGAGCGTGCGGTGCAGGCGGCCAAGGACAATGGCCGGGTCTTCATGGTCGGCCATGTCCTGCGCTTCCACCCCGCCTTCGAGACGCTGAAAGGGCTGATCGACAAGGGCGAACTCGGCGAAGTCCGCTACATCCACTCGCACCGGCTCGGCCTCGGCAAGTTCCACACCGAGAACGATGCTCTGTGGGACCTGGCGCCGCACGATCTGTCGATGATCCTGGCGATCACCGGCACAGAGCCGATCGAGGTTCGCGGCGAGGGGGCCGCCCTGCTCGACAATCTCAGCGACTTCGCGCATCTGCACATGCGCTTTCCCAACGGCCTGCGCAGCCATCTCTTCACCTCGCGTCTCAATCCCTATCGCGAGCGGCGGCTGACGGTGGTCGGCACCAAGGCGATGGCGGTGTTCGACGACGTCGAGCCATGGGAACGCAAGCTTGCCGTCTACCGCCATGCGGTGTGGCAGGACAGCGGCCAATGGGCCTTCACCACCAATGAGCCGTCCTATGTCGCGGTTGCCCAGGGCATGCCGCTGACGCGCGAGCTGGAGCATTTCATCCAGTGCATCGAGACGCGTGCCGAGCCGCGCACCAGCGGCGAGGAAGCCATCAGGGTGCTGCGCATCCTGACCGCGGGCACGGTCACGCACACCAAATCCTGAGACCGTTTGGAAATTCCACTCCGGCGGCCATCTAGTGGCGTTTTCTGCGCTTCCCAGTTCTACTGCGTCGACGCAGTAGAACTGTGCTCACGGACCCAAATGTCCGCTCATGACTCGCCAGAGCGAATTTCGAAACGGTCTCCGAGAGGACGGAGCCCCTACTCCGCGGGAATCTGCGTCGGCCTGGCGGCCAGCCGGGTCAGCATGGCCTCGGCCTCGGCGCCACGCTCCGAACGCTCGATGAAGCCGCCGCCGAACACGCGGGCCTCGTTGCCGTCATCGGAATAGAGCACGCAGGCTTGCCCGGGCGCGATGCCGGACTCGCCGTCGACCAGTTCCACCCATGTGGCGCCTTTGCCGTGATGCAGCACGGCCGGGCGCGGCGGTCGCGTCGAGCGAACCTTGGCGAACAGTTCCAGGCCGCCAGCGGGGACATCTGTGAGCGGTCCGTCGCCCAGCCAGTTCATATTGCGCAGATAGATCTTGTGCGTCTCCAGCGCCTCGCGCGGGCCGACCACGACACGGGCGCGGTCGGCATCGAGATGGACGACGTAGAGCGGCTCGCCGGAAGCTATGCCGATGCCACGGCGCTGGCCGATCGTGTAGCGCAGGATGCCCTCATGGCGGCCGAGCACGCGGCCGTCGATGTGGACGATGTCGCCCGGATTGGCGGCAGTCGGCTTCAGCTTGGCGATGATGTCGGAATATTTGCCCTGCGGCACGAAGCAGATGTCCTGGCTGTCCTGCTTGGCGGCAACCGTCAACCCCATCTCCTCGGCAATGGCGCGAACCTGTGGCTTCGACAGGCCGCCAAGCGGAAAGCGCAGATAATCGATCTGTGCCTGCGTGGTGGCGAACAGGAAATAACTCTGGTCACGGTCGGCGTCGACTGGCCGGTAGAGCGCGCGGTGGGCGCCATTGGCACCGGAGCGGATGTAATGGCCGGTGGCCAGGGCGTCGGCGCCAAGCTCCTTGGCGGTGGCCAGGAGGTCGGCGAACTTCACCGTCTGATTGCAGGAAACGCATGGGATCGGCGTCTCGCCGGCGACGTAGCTCTCGGCGAAGGGATCGATCACCGCCTTGCGGAAGCGCTCCTCGTAGTCGAGCACATAATGCGGGATGCCGAGCGTCTCGGAGACACGGCGGGCATCGTCGATGTCCTGCCCGGCGCAGCATGAGCCGGCCCGGTGCGTCGCCGCGCCATGGTCGTAGAGCTGCAAGGTGACGCCGACGACATCATAGCCCTCGCGCTTCAGCAGGCCGGCGACGACCGATGAATCGACACCGCCCGACATGGCGACGACGATACGGGTGTTTTCGGGACGTCCGGGAAGATCGAGGCTGTTCATGGTTCTTTCGTTCTGCACGGCGTCTGAATGCCAATGACGCGAATATAGGTCAAGCTTTGCGGCTACGCCAGCTTGCAGGGCGGACCGACAGGCGGCGACCGGTTCCGGTGAACGGGTGGATTTTTCGCGCACTGCCGCCGCTTCCAGGCGGATGTTTCAAATGCCAGCGAAAAGACTAACGCGGCGTTCATGATCCTTACCTAGTCATTAGGGTCTGCTTAGGCAATTTTTAAAGCTGTGGCGGTAACGTGGCGGGGATTGGGTCTTTGAGTTTTTTGTAGAGAGTACGATGACCGATCTGGTTAGACCGAGAGTCAAATATGTTATCGGGCCTGACGGCAGCCCACTTACGATTGCCGATCTGCCGCCGACGAATACACGTCGCTGGGTTATCCGGCGCAAGGCGGAAGTGGTTGCGGCCGTGCGCGGCGGGCTTTTGAGCCTGGACGAGGCTTGCCAACGCTACAAGCTCACCACCGAGGAATTCCTGTCCTGGCAGGCGTCGATCGACGAATATGGCCTTGCCGGGCTGCGCACGACACGCATCCAGCAATACCGGCACTAGCAAGATTTGCTTCTGGAACGGCGGTCGTGAATCGAGGGGCGGCGCAACCGTCCTTTTTTCGCTCGCGGGCCGGTGAGCGCGGCCCCCCTCGATCGCCACAACGCAAGCT
>NZ_RZQG01000199.1:0-7891 GCF_003998635.1 Mesorhizobium sp. M7D.F.Ca.US.004.03.1.1 | reverse complement strand
CATGTAGATCGCCGACCAGTCGATGCTGGCGCCTTCCATCAGCATCGCGGAGAGCGTCACGGCCACGAGGACGAGGATCGGCAGCGTCGGCCGCGCCAGCACGGGCGCCTTCTCGCCGGTGCCGGCGAAGCGGCTCGGCGCCGGCTGGTAGCCGCCGAGGAACAGCACCATCGAGATCGCGACGATCGGCACGATCAGCGCCAGATGCAGTTGCGGCGATATGCCGAGATGCGCGAGCGCCGCGCCGAACAGGCCGGCGCCGAAAAAGCCCATGCTCCAGAACGAATGCGCGCGGTTCATGATACGGCGCTTGACCAGGAATTCGGTCCGGTCAGCCTCGACATTGAGCATGATCTCGACGCTGCCGATCATCAGGCCGACGGGAAAGAGCATCAGGAAAAGCGCAAGCGGGCCCGGCGCATGCACCGCGATGGCATAGGCAAGCGCCACCAGCGGGACCAGGACAAGCAGCGCGCGGCGGAAGCCGACGCGCTCGAGAAGCGGCGTCGCCAGCGTCAGCGCTGTCAAGGTGCCGATCGGGGTTCCGATCAGGCTGAGCCCGAGGGTGCCATCCTCGATGTTCATGGCGTGCTTGATGTCGGGCAGCCGCGGAAAAATGTTGCCCATGGCGAAGGAATAGATCGCGAACCCGGCATAGACGCGATGTTGGGGGGCAAGGTTGAGGCCAAGGCTCATCGCGGTGCTTTCAAAGGAAGAGAGACTGGCTTTGTCCGGCAGTCGGGCAGGCCCTTCCTTGCATAAACGTGCATAACATGCAAGAACGTGCACAAGCAAAACAGGATCATGCAATGCTGACCGATGAGCGGCATCGAATCATCCGCGACCGCCTGGCGGCGGAGGGAAGTGTGTTGGCCGGCGAACTGGCGACCCGCTTCGGCGTCTCGGAGGACACCGTCCGCCGCGATCTGCGGGAGTTGGCGAAGTCCGGTCAATGCCGCCGCGTCTATGGCGGCGCGGTCGCATCGGCGCCGTTTGCGGATGCTCCCATCAGCCTGCGCGGCGGTCACGCCGTTGAGGAGAAGATGCGGTTGGCGAGCGCGGCTGTGGCGCTGCTTTCCCCTGGACAGTCCCTCTTTATCGACGGCGGCAGCACCAACACCGCTCTCGCCAGGGCCATTCCCCGCGACCTCGAGCTGACAATTGCCACCAATTCGCTCGGCGTTGCCTCGGCGCTGTCCGATCACCCATTGGTCGAGCTGATCGTGCTGGGTGGCAGGTTCGTCCGCGACCTCGGGACCTGCGTCGGCGCCGATACGCTGGCCGCCGTCGCGCAGCTCGGCGCCGATCTGTTCTTCCTGGGCTCATGCGGTCTCGACGCCGCGCGTGGCGTAACGGCGTTCGATCCGGCCGAGGCCGAGGTCAAGCGGGCCATGGCTCGGAACTGCGCCGGCATTGTCGTCGCCGTGACCGGCGACAAGCTGGCAACCGCGGCGCCCTACCGCGTCGCCGGGGCAGAGGCGATCCGCCATCTAGTGGTCGAAAAGACTGCACCGGCCGCAATCCTTGCGGATTTCGAACGTCAAGGCGCCGAAATCCACTTCGCATGAGGGTGGGGCGAGACGGGGCCGGTCACGGCACTTTGGTTTCGGGTTCGGCCGAAGTCCCGGGCTGAAGGCGAAAGAAGCGCAGGCGACCTGCTTGCCTTGACAAATCAGGCCTCCCATGCGCTTTTCGCGCAAATTTTCAGGGCCGGGCCGTGATGCCTCGGCCCGCAACCCAGCACCCCGGACTTTACCAATGACAATGCACCGTTACCGCAGCCATACCTGTGCCCAGTTGAGAAAGAGCGACGTCGGCTCGACCGTTCGCCTGTCGGGCTGGGTGCATCGCGTGCGCGATCATGGCGGCCTGCTCTTCATCGACCTGCGCGACAATTATGGCCTGACCCAGATCGTCGCCGATCCGGATTCGCCGGCCTTCAAGGTCGCCGAGACGGTGCGTGGCGAATGGGTCATCCGCGTCGACGGCGAGGTCAAGGCGCGCTTGCCCGAGACCACCAACGCCAATTTGCCGACCGGCGAGATCGAGATTTTCGCCCGCGAGATCGAAGTGCTGTCGGCGGCCAAGGAATTGCCACTGCCGGTGTTCGGCGAGCCGGACTATCCCGAGGATATCCGCCTGAGATACCGCTTCCTCGACCTGCGCCGCGAGACGCTGCACAAGAACATCATTGCGCGGACAAAAATCATCGCCGAGATGCGCAGGCGCATGACGGATGTCGGCTTCACCGAATTCTCGACGCCGATCCTGACCGCCTCATCGCCGGAAGGCGCACGCGACTTCCTGGTGCCGTCGCGCATCCATCCCGGCACCTTCTACGCGCTGCCGCAGGCGCCGCAGCAGTACAAACAGCTGATCATGGTGTCGGGCTTCGACCGCTATTTCCAGATCGCGCCCTGCTTCCGCGACGAGGATCCGCGCGCCGATCGTCTGCCGGGTGAATTCTACCAGCTCGACCTCGAAATGAGCTTCGTCGAGCAGGACGACGTGCTGTCGACCATGGAGCCGGTCATGCGCGGGGTCTTCGAAACCTTCGCCAACGGCAAGCCGGTGACGCAGAAATTCCAGCGCATCCCCTATGATGTCGCCATGCGCAAATACGGTTCCGACAAACCGGACCTGCGCAACCCGATCGAGATGCAGGCCGTCTCCGATCATTTTCGCGATTCCGGCTTCAAGGTGTTCGCCAACATCCTGGCCAACGACCCGAAGGCCGAGGTGTGGGGCATTCCGGCAAAGACCGGCGGCAGCCGCGCCTTCTGCGACCGCATGAATTCCTGGGCGCAGGGCGAGGGGCAGCCGGGGCTGGGCTATATCTTCTGGCGCAAGGAGGGCGACAAGCTCGAAGGCGCCGGCCCGCTGGCCAAGAACATCGGCGAGGAGCGCACCGAGGCGCTCCGCCTTCAGCTCGGCCTTGCCGATGGCGACGCCGCCTTCTTTGTCGCCGGCGATCCGAAGAAGTTCGTCTCCTTTGCGGGGGCTGCGCGCACGCGCGCCGGCGAGGAGCTGAACCTTGTCGACCGCGAGCGTTTCGAACTGTGCTGGATCGTCGACTTCCCGTTCTTCGAATGGAACGAGGAAGAGAAGAAGATCGACTTCGCCCACAATCCGTTCTCGATGCCGCAAGGCGGCATCAATGCGCTGAATGGCGAGGACCTGCTCGGCATCAAGGCGTTCCAGTATGACATGGTCTGCAACGGCTTCGAAATCGCTAGCGGCGGTATCCGCAACCATCTGCCCGAAACCATGGTCAAGGCGTTCGAGACGGTCGGGCTGGACCGCGCCACGGTCGAAGAGCGCTTTGGCGGCCTCTACCGCGCCTTCCAGTATGGCGCGCCGCCGCATGGCGGCATGGCCGCCGGCGTCGACCGCGTCGTGATGCTGCTGCTCGGGGCGAAGAACCTGCGCGAGATCACCATGTTCCCGATGAACCAGCAGGCCTATGATTTGTTGATGAACGCGCCTTCGGAAGCGAGCCCGCAGCAGCTTCGCGACCTGGCACTGCGCGTTGCTGTGCCCAAGAAGGACGCCTGACCACGCTCGGGCGATGCTTTAGAGAACCGCCCGAACCGATTCTTTCGATTCGCTAATCCCATAAAAAAGCCCGGCATCGCTGCCGGGCTTTTTCGCTTATTGAGATCGCTTCGATCAGTCTTCGTTGGCCTTGACGGTGACGCCGAGCGTCTTCGGCAGGTCGAGCGGGTTGGACATGGCGCCCGCCATGATCAGCGCGAACGGCACTGATGCCGGCGGCTCGGCCGAGATTTCGAGGCTCTTCGGATCGTCGAGATACTTGCCGACCGCGGCCGTGACCTGTGCCGTCAGCTCGGGATTGTTGAGCTGCGCCATGCCGAACGGCACGATCGCCTTGGCCTGGTTGGCGATGTCCTTGCCGGACATGCCTTGCTGCTTGCCGACATAGTCCAGCACCTTGTTGGTCAGCGAATCGTCGTCGAAGCGGATCGAGGCGCTGTTGAACGAAAGCTGCTGCAACAGGCCGAGCATGGCCATGCCTTGCGCCGAATTGTCGGCGCCTTCGGGCTGTGCCGCCATCTTCTTCTGCATTTCCTGCAGCGACTTGATGAAGTCCATCGTGTAGCCGCCGAGATCGAAGGTCATGCCGAGCGTGCCGGCATTCTCGACGGAGATGTCGTATTTCGACAGTTCCATCTTGCCGTCCGAAGGCTGCCAGGTGCCGGCCATCTCGAGATTGCCCGCGATGTTCTGGTAGCCGAGCGCGTTGATGACTTCCTTGGACTTGGGATCGTCGACCAGCGTCAGGTCGGCGTTGAACTTTTCCGTGGTGGCGGTGAATTCCATCGCCTTGCCGTCCGCCGGCGGCGTGATCTCGATGGCAAGCCCGTCCATCGAGAAGGCGGTCTTGTCGGCAACCTTGACGGTCATGTTCGAGAGTTCGGCGGACTTGTACATCATCAGCGAGCCCAGCGGGCCGGTGGCGCCGTCAGCCGGAACGGTCATGTCATGGATGACGAAGGGGCTGAGATCGAGGGTGACGCCGTCCTTGCTGTGTTCGAAGGCAGCCGTCGACACGGTGGCGATGTCATAGCCGCCATTTGCCTCGGTGACGCCTTCGAGCTTGACGTCGCCGATGGTGAGCGCTTCCTTCTCCGCCGCCGGTTTGATGGCAACGCCCTGCAGCACCATGCTGGTGTTGTCACCGGTCACGCCGGTCCAGGTGATGTCGACGCCCTGGGCGGAAAGTGCTGCCTTCAGCCGGTCGGCAACCGCCGCATCCTGTGCGAGGGCCGCATTCAGCGGCAGGGTGAGCAAAAAGGTAGAAAGGGCGAATTTCCTAAGAGTTGAGCGTTTGATTGTCATCGCAAGGTCCCTGAGAGTGTGCTGAAATTGTTTTTCAATTCTTTGCGCCATCACCATTCCGCGACGAACTGGACGGGAAAAAGGCGTGTCCCGGCACAATGGTCAAAAATCACGGTGAAAGGCAAACTCGATCCCACCGTCTTTGCGCAAACCGGTGAATTTGTCATGAAGAGCCGGTTGCCTGATATCATCGTGCTTGGCCTTAGAACCCGCATGTAACAGGCTGATGTTGGTCGACATCCCTTGGCGGATGGTTTCATGTTGCAGAAGGGTCGGTATGTCGGCCTGCCCCTTGCTGCGAATCACCCGCTCGGTTAGTCCCAGCCCATGGGAAAAAGGCTTTTGCCGCCTGAAAATGGCGGTGGCGATCATATCGAGCCGGTCGATCTGAAGAAGGCGCTGGAAGAGCGCTATCTGGCCTATGCGCTGTCGACCATCATGCACCGGGCGCTGCCCGACGTGCGCGACGGACTGAAGCCGGTCCATCGCCGCATCATGCACGCCATGCGCCTGCTGCGGCTCAATCCTGACCAAGGCTTCGCCAAATGCGCCCGCATCGTCGGCGAGGTGATGGGCAAGTTCCACCCGCATGGTGACCAGTCGATCTATGATGCGCTTGTGCGGTTGGCGCAGGATTTCTCGATGCGCTACCCCTTGGTTGACGGGCAAGGCAATTTCGGCAACATCGACGGCGATAACGCCGCCGCCATGCGCTACACCGAAGCGCGCATGACCGATGTGGCGACCGAACTGTTGTCCGGCATCACCGAGGACGCCGTCGACTATCGGCCGACCTACAACGAAGAAGACGAAGAGCCGGTGGTTTTGCCCGGCGCCTTTCCGAATCTGCTGGCCAACGGCTCGTCCGGCATCGCGGTTGGCATGGCGACATCGATCCCGCCGCACAACGCGGCCGAGCTTTGCGACGCGGCACTTCACCTGATCGAACACCGGGACGCGACGGTGGCGAAGTTGATGGACTTCGTCCAAGGGCCGGATTTCCCGACTGGCGGCATCATCGTCGACAGCCGCGCCTCTATCCTCGAAGCCTATGAAACCGGCCGCGGTGGCTTTCGCGTGCGGTCGAAGTGGATCCAGGAGGACCAGGGCAGGGGCACCTGGAGCATCGTCGTCACCGAAATCCCCTATGGCGTGCAGAAGGCGCGGCTAATCGAGAAGATCGCCGAGCTGCTGATGGCACGCAAGCTGCCGCTGCTCGAGGATATCAGGGACGAGAGCGCCGAGGACGTCCGCGTCGTGCTGGTGCCGAAGAGCCGTTCGGTCGACCCCGGCATCCTGATGGAATCGCTGTTCAAGCTGACCGAGCTCGAAAGCCGCTTCCCGCTCAACATGAACGTCCTGTCGCGCGGCAAGGTGCCCAACGTGCTGTCGCTGAAGGGCGTGCTGCAGGAATGGCTCGAGCACCGCCGCGAGGTTTTGATCCGCCGCTCGAAACATCGGCTTGGCGAGATCGAAAGACGGCTGGAGATACTTGCCGGCTATCTGATCGCCTATCTCAACATCGATGAGGTGATCAGGATCATCCGCGAGGAGGATGAGCCAAAGCAGGTCATGATGGCCCGCTGGTCGCTCACCGACAACCAGGCCGAAGCCATCCTCAACATGCGGCTGCGCGCTCTGCGCAAGCTTGAAGAATTCGAGATCCGCAAGGAATTCGACGGCCTGAGCGCCGAGAAGAAGCAGATCGAGGCATTGCTTGCTTCAAACGAGAAGCAGTGGGCGACGATCAGGTGGGAAGTCACCAACATCCGCGACAAGTTCGGCCCGGAGACCGAACTCGGCAAGCGCCGCACCCAGTTCGCCGACGCGCCCGAGCATGATCTGACCGACATTGCGCACGCCATGATCGAGCGCGAGCCGGTCACCGTGGTTGTCTCGGAAAAGGGCTGGCTGCGGGCGATGAAGGGGCATCTGGCCGATCTCTCGACGCTGACCTTCAAGGAGGGCGACAGCCTCAAGCTCGCCTTCCACGCCCAGACCACCGACAAGGTGCTGGTCTTCACCACCGGCGGCAAGTTCTACACCATCGGCGCCGACCGGCTGCCTGGCGGGCGCGGCCATGGCGAGCCGATCCGCATCATCGTCGACATGGACAACGACCAGGACATCGTCACCGCCTTCGTTCACGATCCGAAGCGCAAGCTGCTGCTGGCCTCGCATGACGCCAATGGTTTTATCGTGTCGGAGGAGGAAGTCGTCGCCAACACCCGCAAGGGCAAGCAGGTAATGAACGTCAAGGCGCCGGACGAAGCCAAGCGCTGCATCCCGGTCACCGGCGATCATCTCGCCATCGTCGGCGAGAATCGCAAGATGCTGGTGTTCGCGCTCTCCGAGATTCCGGAAATGGGCCGCGGCAAGGGTGTACGCCTGCAGAAATACAAGGACGGCGGCCTTCTCGATCTCAAGCCGTTCACGCTGGAGAGCGGCCTCTCCTGGCAGGATTCAGCCGACCGCACCTTCACCCGGTCGCGCGAGGAACTGGCGGAATGGATCGGCGCCCGCGCCTCGGCCGGACGCATGGTTCCGAAGGGGTTCCCGAGGACGGGGAAATTTGGATGACGCTGCTAATCTCCTCTCTCGAGGGGGAGATGTCGCCAAAAGGCGACAGAGGGGGTCGGTACGACTGGACGCGACCTTCTACCTTTGAAAGAGGATGTCGGCTCTCGACGCGCGGCGACCCCCTCTAGCCCGCCGGCCGTTCGTCGTTCGGAAAGCCAAGCAGTTGGCTTTCCGTCCGCTGCGCGGACCACTCCTCAACCCCCTCAAGGGGAGATCCCCAGCCATTTGGACTATCGTCACGATTGCTGCACTATATCAGTGCATAGAAGGGAAGGGTGTTTGGGAGAGGCAGGCGTTTGAAGGAAGCAAGAATCCAGAAACCGGAACGGCAGCAGCGCCTGTTCGGCCTGTCGACGCCGTTGCGGGCGGCCGTCATTCCGCCGCTGTCGGCGGCGCGCTGGCTGCTGGTGCTGATCGTCGCCGCGGGCGTCTATTTCTTCCATGGCTTCCT
>NZ_RZQG01000198.1:0-7910 GCF_003998635.1 Mesorhizobium sp. M7D.F.Ca.US.004.03.1.1 | reverse complement strand
GCGAGAGATCGTGCCCACGGCCTCGATTACGCAGCCTTCATCGCCCTTCACCCCGAACCGCTGGCCAATGACCTCTTCGGGCAAGAAATGCATTTCCTTGACGGCAATCGCCACGGTCTCCGGCTTCGGCATCTCGCGCAGGCCTGCGCGAGTGCCAAGCAATCCCGACACCCCTTCTGCGAGAACGACCACATTCGCGAAGACCACTCCGCCAGCCCGGTCTGTGCGGACGCCGATCACCTTGCCATTGCCATCACGGACGAGTTCCGTCGCGGTCGTCTCACACAGGACCGTCGCGCCAGCCTCGCGCACCTTGCGGGAAAACCATTTGTCGAACTGGGCGCGGATGATCGTGTAGCGGTTGGGTTTCGCCTCATTGAAGTCGTCCGACCGGTAATGAATTCCGGTGTGAGACGTGTCGTCCATCACCCAAAGTCGCTGTTCGACCAGGTGCCGCTCGAGGGGCGCATCATCCCGGAAGTCCGGGATGATCTTCTCCAGCATGTTCGCGTACATTATGGCACCCTGGACGTTCTTAGAGCCCGGATATTCCCCGCGCTCCAACTGCAGGACCTTCAGCCCCTGGCTTGCCAAAGTGTAAGCAGCTGCGTTTCCAGACATGCCGGCTCCGACCACAATGGCATCGAATTGTTCAATCATGTCCTCTCCCTCAACTCGCAAGCTTGTCTCGACTGTGCGGCGACAGCCGCCGGGTGAAGGCTTCCGTCAGTGCGGGCAGGAAGCGGATTGCATCCGTGACGATCCCGAGGTGGGCGAACTCGAAAATCGGCGCGTTCGGATCGGTGTTGATCGCGACGATGAGATCGGCCCCCTCGACCCCAACTCGGTGCTGGATGGCGCCGGAAATTCCGGCCGCGATGTAAAGCTTCGGTCGAATGGTCTTGCCAGTTTGTCCAATCTGTCGATCAGCCGGCATCCAGCCCTTCTGGACCAAGGGGCGCGAACAGCCATGCTCGGCGCCGATCGCTCGGGCAAGATTCTTCACAAGCTGAAGGTTCTCCGCCGCTCCGAGACCGAGGCCTCCCGCAACCACGACATCCGCATAGGCAAGATTTGCCATTGCCGACTGGTTATCCGGTAGGAAGCCGAGGACTTTGGTGACGATATCGTCCTCAACGAGCGACAGCTTGTGCCGCATGACACGCCCGACCGGCTTATCCACCCGTTGCGGCATAGGCATGACCCTTGGTCGCACCGTCGCCATTTGCGGCCGGTAATTTAGTGTATAGATCGTACACAACAATGAGCCACCAAAAGTCGGACGGGTCGCGGCGAGTGAACCGTCGGAATCTACATCAAGTTCGGTGCAGTCGGCCGTGAGCCCCGTCTGCAGGGTCGTCGCTACCGAGCCTGCAAGATCCCTGCCCAGTGTGGTCGCGCCGAGAAGGAGGATTTCGGGTTTATGGGTATTGACCAGATCCGTGAGCGCCTTGGCGAACGGCTCGTTCCGGTAGTCGGCGAGCGGCGGCGCATCGACGATGTAGACAAGATCCGCCCCGTAAGCGAAGGCCTCGGCAACAGCGTCCTCGACCATCTCGCCCGGCGGTCCCAGCACGACGCCCGCGAGCTGGACTTCAAGCTTGTCGGCTAATTTGCGGCCTTCGCCCAGCAGTTCGAATGATACAGGATGCACATTGCCGCGTTCGAGCTCGAGGAAGACCCACACGTGCCGGTAGTCTTTGAAACGGTCGGGAAGTTCTTTCTTTACACCGGCACGGCCGGGGGCAATGCGAGGGGTAGTTTGGCTTGCGGTCGACATTTTCTGCTCCTGGCCGTCACGTGCCGCTGTTGAAGGCCAGCTCATGTTCCAGCGCCGGCCGGCGGGTTAAGATATCGGCGATGAGTTCATCGGCTATGTCCTGCAAGCCCCTTTCCGCGGTGTCGATCTGCGCCGCCCTTTCTGCCCGTGCGGTGGGGGCGAAAACACGCTTGACGACTGTAGGCGAGCCACGCAGACCGCACCGGGTGAGATCGTCAATGCCGGCGTCGGCTGCAGTCCACTTCACGACTTGGCTGCGCGCCGCGCACAGAGCCTGCTGGAGCGAGCCCCGGCGGATTTCGTTGGTGTCTTCCAGCATGGTAATGAGGCAAGGGAGTCTGCTCTTCAGCAACTGGGTGCCGCCTTCGGCGCGACGAGCGACTTCGATCTCTCGCGTATCGAGATCGATGGAGGCAATCTTCGCGACATAGGTAAGTTGCGATAAATCTAGGCGCTTGGCTATGCCCGGTCCGACCTGGGCGGTATCGCCGTCAATCGTCTGCTTGCCGGTGAAGACGATGTCCGGCCTGCCGAAAGTCTCCCCAATTTTTGCGATTGCTTGCGAAAGAGCAAAGGAAGTCGCCAGCGTATCGGATCCGGCAAAATAGCGGTCCGTCAAGAGAACTGCTCGGTCAGCACCGTAACCGAGCGCCTTTCGCAGCGAGTCCTCCGCCATGGGCGGACCCATTGTGAGCACAGTAACCTCGCCACCATGAACGTCGCGCAGTTTGAGCGCTTCTTCGAGGGCGAACAGGTCGTAAGGATTGATGATGGTCGGAACACCCTGACGCATGATCGTGTTCGTCACCGGGTGCACGCGGATCTGTGCCGAATCCGGCACCTGCTTGATGCAGACTACGATATGCATTGGCGGTTTCTCTAAGCTCCCAGTCCGGATTCGTGCTTGGCGGTTCACCTCATTGCCTGCATCGTTCATGCCAAGTCGTCTTCCTGCCTCTATTCCAGAAGGTGGCTTCGTTTGCTTCCGAGGAGGCGTCATGAGGACTGGATTTGTCGACTTCTCGACATTGTCGCGTCGCAGCCGTGTCGGGCTCATTACTTTCCGAACCGCTTCAGTGCAGAGTCGAGCGGGACGAAGGCGCGGCCAGGTGCGGGACATATGTTTGGATCGTGGTCCCTTAGCACCTTGAACACACGTTGCGTGAGCGGCGAGGAAGTCGCGAAATCTTCGTAGGCGCGTTCCAGCTTGGCGCGCACCCGCGCGGCGATTACCTGGTTAGGCAGACCGGAGAAATCTTCTTCGGCAAGGTATTGGCCCACGCGCTTCATGATATGGAGCCGCGAGACATTCATCACTTTCGGGTCGTAGGAGACGTCAAGGCAGGCGAAGAAGTCCTCCGCGGCCGACAGGCCCTTCAGTCGCGCTAGGATATCGGTGCGATCGATCGGGCGGCTATCAGCGGAGCAGTTCATTGTATTCTCCCGGCGCGAAATTGTGGTGTCGATGCATTGGTGACATTGCTGACGGCGTGCCGACCTCTGGCACGGCGGCTGGGCAAGAGACTTGGCGATCTCAAGCTTTTCTGAAGTGGTGAAGGCGACCCCGAGTTTAACTGCTCTCCTTGCGCAGGGTCGTCACGTTGAGGAAGACCTCACGGCTCGTCGGCTATTGTGCCGCTCGGACCCGGGCCGGAATGAAGCTGTTCTGCACCTCGCCCGCACAGTCCAGCACTGGGAACGGCCCGTAGCTTCTCGGTGATCGCAGGCAGGACCTCAAGCACGCGGTCTACGTCATCTTCGCCGTTGTCACGCGACAAGGAGAAGCGGACTGCCCCACATGCCGCGTTCATAGCGATCAGAACATGGCTCGGTTCCAGTGAGCCAGAGGCACAGGCGGACCCGGCGGAACAGGCGATTCCCAGCCGGCTCAGGACAATTGGAATTGCATCGCCTTCGATACCTTCGAATCCAATGTTTGCAGTGTTTGGCAATCGCTCTTGCGGATCGCCGTTGATGGATGTGTTTGGGATGCGCTGGATGATCCCGTTCTCAAGGCGGTCGCGCAACCATTTTATTCGTTTTGTCTCGTCCATGAATTTCAAGGCGAGTTCGGCCGCCATGCCCAGTCCGACTATGCCGGGTGTGTTTTCAGTGCCTGCACGCCGGTCGCGCTCTTGGTGCCCACCCTTGATCATGGAGGAGAAGCGCACGCCACGTCTTACATAAAGCGCGCCTATCCCCTTTGGACCATGCAGCTTGTGGGCGGAGAGCGACAGCATGTCGATCGCGGTCGATTTCAGCTCAATCGGAAGCCTTCCGACCGCCTGCACTGCATCAGTGTGGAAAAGCGCGCCGACTTCCCTGGCTAGATCGGCAAGCTTAACCACGGGAAAGATCGTACCGGTCTCATTGTTCGCCCACATTATCGAGACGATTGCCACTTGTGGGGTGAGGGCGGTTCTGTAGGCGTCCAGGTCGAGCCGGCCGTAGTGATCGACTGGGATAATGTGCACCTTGACGCCGCGCGTCTTCTCAAGGTGCGCGCACAACTTCAGAACGGCCGGATGTTCAACCGCGGAAGTCACTATTTCCGTTCGGTCGGGCATCACCTCCAGCGCCGAAAGGATGGCTGTACTGTCGCTTTCAGTCCCGCCCGAGGTGAAGATGATCTCGTCCTCGAATCCCGCGCCGATGAGGGCTTGCAACTGTTGCCTCGCCTTTCTCACGGCTTCAGCAACCGATGCGCCATAGGCGTGCATGGACGAATGATTGCCAAATTGCTCCGTAAAGAAAGGCAACATCGCTCCAACGACTGCAGGATCAACCCGCGTCGTTGCGTTGTTGTCGAGATAGACAGGGTTCATGGGAGTGATCCTTCAACTGCTGAAATGATTCAAGGGTAGTCGGGCCATTGAACCTCTGGCGCATATCGTATCTGGTAAGGTGGGCGGCCGGGGGAGCGATGGCTTGGCTGACCGGTCGCTGTCGACATTGCCCTTTGGTGGCGGCATCCGCCGGGAATTCAGCTGTTTCGGGCAATTTTGTTTGCTTGCCCACGGCAACGATCGATGATCGCGATTTGGTGCATCACCGAACGCAATTGTTCCGGGCCGACAGTGCGTGTCGGCCGGTTCCAGAGCGCCGGCGGTTACCGGTTCGACGCAGTATTCCTTGGCGTCGCTATAGTCGAACATAGCCTGTTCCCTCGCAATCATTTGCAGGACTTGCCGCAGCCGCACGTCTCACGCGCATTGGGGTTATCGAAAACAAAGCCGGATGTTTCGAGCCCAGTGACGAAGTCCACGGTCATGCCGGCGGCATGGGGTTGGGAGCCTCTATCCATGAACACCTTGAGCCCATCTCGCTCGATGATCGCATCGCCCTCACGTGAGACGCTCTCCAGGCCCATTGAGTATTGGAAGCCGGCGCAGCCGCCGGCATGGACCATGATGCGAAATCCTTCCGCCGGCTCGCTGGCGCGGTAAAGAGCGGCCTTGATGGCGGCAACAGCGTTGTCGGTGAGCGTAATCATGGCTCGATTTCTCCTCGGTCCGGCGTTTTCGTGGATCATCTCGCATGGACCGTGCCAAAGGGAAGACGTGTCAAAAACCGTAGGACATCCCGACGTCTCTTATGCTCGATTGCTGGGGAGACGTCCGACAACCGACACTTACTGTCGGGTTTGTCGCGTCCGCGTCACAGGAAGGGCGCCTGAGTTCGCGATGCACTCACGCGTAAAGCAATGAACAGAGCCAAAGATGTTCAGAGCTTGCCGCGGAGCAACTGGCACGATTTTTGTGAAGCCTTCGTTGCGGCGGCAAAATTGCCGGCCGATTCACCTTTGGGTTGCCCTCGCAATCGAAGAACGAAGGAAAGCAATATGATCCATCAGACCCGCTTTGGTGGGAAAGCAGCACCGCCGGTGGTACCCGAATGCTCGATCGGCCGATTGGCGCCGACCACCCAACAATCGCTCGCTACCGGCGATTGGCCGCTGACCGCCCGGAGACAGGATTCGACTGGCATGTGCCTGACGATCGATCGCGTCCGCCGTGCACATCCCTGAGGCCCGTTTTTCGATCGATCGTCAAAAGAAGAACGGGGCAGGGGTAAAAACATGGATCAGCGCAAGAAGCGGTCGCCCAACGAAATCCGGCGTGCGTGGGAAGTCTGTCCGAACATTCCCGCGCGTGATTTCGCCGCCCAATTGGCCATTTCGGAAGCGGAACTGGTCGCGGCCCATTGCGGTTTCGGCGCGGCACGCATCGACCCGCGCGTCAATCACCTTCTGACGGGCCTCGAATTCGTGGGCGAAGTGACGGCGCTGACCCGCAATCAAGGTGCCGTGCACGAAAAGATTGGCGTCTTCAACAGAGTGATAACCGGCAACAATCACGCCATGGTCCTTGGTGACGAATTCGACCTTCGCGTCTTCCCGCAGGCTTGGAGGTATGGTTTCGCTGTTGAAAGGCGCCATCGCGGCGGAATCCAGCGCAGTTTGCAATTCTTCGACGCCGCCGGCGCAGCAGTGCATAAGGTGCATCTCAGGCCGGTCTCCAACCTTCATGCCTATCGAAAGCTGGTGGCCGAGCTCGTATCCGCCAACCAGGAGCCGACCATGTCGCTTAAGGCGAGAGTAGCCGACCTGGGCGCGAGGACTGCGGACTGGGCCGGCACGGTGGACGACCTACGCGAGTACTGGAGCCGGCTGACTGACGTCAACCTTCTAAAGACGCTCAAGCTCAGCCGCTGCCAGGCTTTGCGCATGGTCGGCCAGGATTACGCTTGGCTGCTCGACAATGCCGCAGTTGGCGCCGTGCTCCAGCGTGCGGCCGAAGACGAATTGCCGATCATGTGCTTCGTCGGCAACCGAGGTTCTATCCAGACCCATTCCGGCTTAATCAAGTCGGTCAAGCAGATCGGGCCGTGCATCCATGTGCTGGACGAAACGTTCCGGCTGCATCTCAGGACCCACCAAATCCGTGAGGTTTGGGCCGTGCGCAAGCCGACCAATGACAGTCACGTCACCTCGCTCGAAGCATATGGGTCCGACGGCAAGATCATCATCCAGTTGTTCGGTGCGCGCAAGGAAGGCGAACGCGAGCGCGACGACTGGCGGGTTCTGGCGGAAAACCTGCCTCGTTTCCCCGACAGCTACATGAGAAAAGACCGATCGTCGTCGGTGGGACGCCGGCGCCCATCTGCCTCCGCAGCCAGTAGCCGGGCATTGAAGCCGAGACCGGGGACACGATGACGCAATAAGCGCGCTGTATTATCGCAACGCGATGAGCAGGAAGCAATTTGGCGCTGCCCCATCGACCGCATGGTTACGACGAAGCCGCGGCCTTTGGGCCGAGCTCAGAGGTGACAATAGCGTGAACGCCGCCGACCGTCACTCCCCACCAGGCGGTCAGGTTTTGCGGTTCGGGCCGAGCAAAAATACTGTCAAGACAGCGAGGAACGTGGCAACCGCGCTGTAGACAAAGACACTGGCAATACCCGTGTGATCCACCAATAGGCCACCGCAAGTTGTGCCGGCTGCGATGGCCACTTGGAAGGTTATGACCATCAGTACACCAGCGCTCTCGGCCTGTTTCGGAGCGGCGCGTAGCACCATCCATGTCTGCAATCCGACCGGGACCGCGCCAAAAGCAAAGCCCCATACGGCAACTGCAATTGCCGAGGTCAAGGCCGATGCTCTCATGGTCAGGAGCGAGACAGCGGCTACGGCAATGAGCAGGGGCGGCAGGGCCGCGACCGCCTTGAGACTGTGTTTGGTGAGGAATGCGCCGGCTAAATTGCCGAAGACGCCGGCCGTGCCAAAAGCAAGGAACACGAGCGGGATTGACTTCTTGTCGAGCGCAGGAACGCTCTCGAGAAAGGCGCGGATGTAGGCGAAGCTGGCAAAATGGCCGGAAGCGACCAATAGCACGACTAGCACCGCAACCTTCATCGCCGGATTCTTCGCGACATCCAGCGGACTGCGGAATCTGCGCACTTCGATCGGAGGCAGTGGCGGAATGGTTACGAGTTGCACGAGCAGCGCAACGGCACTCACGATTGCGGCGACCTTGAACGAGGCTCGCCATCCCCAAATGTCACCGACATAAGCGCCGATTGGAGCCGCGCAGACGGAGGCGACAGAAACGCCGGTGAGGATGACCGACAT
>NZ_RZQG01000197.1:0-7922 GCF_003998635.1 Mesorhizobium sp. M7D.F.Ca.US.004.03.1.1 | reverse complement strand
CGGGGAAAAAGGGCAACCGCGGATCTTCCGTACCTACAAATCCGGAGATCGGCTGGAAAAAGGCATCTGGAACATCCCGATCCCCGCCGAGGGCGATCCGGTGCTGCCCGACATCGTCATCTCGCCGATCGTCGGCATCGATCCGTCAAACTATCGCCTGGGCTATGGTGGCGGCTTCTTCGACCGCACACTGGCCGCCATGCCATTCAAGCCGCTGGTCATCGGCGTCGGCTATGAGCTGCAGCGCATCGCCACCATCTATCCGCAACCGCACGATATCCCGATGGATCGGATCGTAACGGTGACCTAGGCCATTTCCGGCTTCATGCCCATGGCGGTCCGGTCGACGATTTCGCGCAAGGCAAAGGACGAATTGATCTTGGTCACATGCGGCATCGCCGACAGCCATTCCTTGTGGATGCGCTCATAGTCGACGAGATCCTTTGCCGCGATGCGCAGGATGTAGTCGTATTCGCCCGACATCAGATGGCACGACAGCACGTTCGGGCAGCGCTTGATCGCCGCCTCGAAATCCGACAGCGTCTTCTCGAACTGTCCCGACAGCGATATGTGCACGATCGCCGTCATCTGGTGGCCAAGTGCTGCATTGGAAAGCCGGGCGTGGTAGCCGCGGATGGTTCCGGATTTCTCCAGATTGTCGAGCCGGCGCGAACAGGCCGACTGCGACAGGCCAACCTTCTCGGCAAGTGCTGCATTGGGTATCCTGCCATCCTTCTGCAGAGTCTCGAGAATGGCGATATCAATCCTGTCGAGCGGCATTTTTCGTGAATCCTGCGAATATCCTGCTATTTTGCGCAACAATTATCGAAACGCGCCCATCCGCGCAAGCGCATTCGCAAACACCTGCACACCGATTCGTGGTTCACTCCATCCATACAGGGAACGAGCCCAAAAGGGCCGGATCAGGAGAAGAAAATGCGCGTCGGCTGCCCCAAGGAAATCAAGAACCACGAATATCGCGTCGGCCTCACCCCCGGCTCGGTCCGCGAATATGTCGCCCACGGCCACGAAGTGCTGGTCGAGACCGGCGCCGGGGCCGGCATCGGCGCCGATGACAACGCCTACCGCGCCGCCGGCGCCACGATTGCCAAGACGGCCGCCGACGTGTTCGCCAAGTCGGACATGATCGTCAAGGTCAAGGAGCCGCAGCCCAACGAATGGGCGCAGCTGCGCGAAGGCCAGATCCTGTACACCTATCTTCATCTTGCCCCGGATCCGGAACAGACCAAGGGCCTGCTTGCGTCCGGCGTGACGGCAATCGCCTACGAGACCGTGACCGACGATCGTGGCGGCCTGCCGCTGCTGGCGCCGATGTCGGAAGTCGCCGGACGTCTGTCGATCCAGGCCGGAGCCACGGCGCTGCAGAAGGCCAATGGCGGCCGCGGCGTGCTGCTCGGCGGCGTGCCCGGCGTGCTGCCCGGCAAGGTCACCGTGCTCGGCGGCGGCGTTGTCGGCCTGCACGCTGCCAGGATGGCGGTCGGGCTTGGAGCCGATGTCACCATCATCGATCGTTCGATCCCGAGATTGCGCCAGCTCGACGACCTCTTCACCGGTCGCGTCCATACCCGCTACTCGACTGTCGAAGCGCTGGAAGAAGAGTGCTTTTCGGCCGACATCATCGTCGGCGCGGTGCTGATCCCGGGCGCCGCGGCGCCCAAGCTGGTTTCGCGCGAAATGCTCTCGGGCATGAAGAAGGGCTCGGTGCTGGTCGACGTCGCCATCGACCAGGGCGGCTGCTTCGAGACCTCGCATGCCACCACTCACGCCGATCCGACCTACGAGGTCGACGGCGTCATCCACTATTGCGTCGCCAACATGCCGGGCGCGGTGCCGGTCACGTCAGCCCATGCGCTCAACAACGCGACGCTTCACTACGGCCTGCAGCTTGCCGACAAGGGCCTGAAGGCGCTGGTCGACGACCATCATTTGCGCAACGGCCTCAATGTCCACAAGGGCAAGATCACCAACCGGGCGGTCGCCGAAGCACTCGGCTACGAACTGGTCGAGCCGAAAGCTGTTCTCGCGGCCTGAAATCTCACCTAGGAAAACTTTCTCCTGTCAGCCCGCCGGTTTACGCCGGCGGGTTTTTCTTCGAGAAATCAAGGATATCGGCGCCTGTTTTTCAGGCAATTCGGAATCAAAAACATGTGCCGTTACGGCACTTTGCCTAACATTGTTGCATTTTTGCCATACCTAAATTAGCCGACTCCTTGCTAGGAAGATTCCGGGCTTATTAATTAGGGGTTTGGGCTATGTTCATTCGCGTTTCTGCGAAGTCTTTTCTTTTTTCCGCTGTGTCACTCGTAGCTTTGATGTCTGCCGCTCACGCGGCCGACGTCGTGCAGCCAGTCGAAGCGAGCGGCTTCAACTGGAGCGGAGCCTACGTCGGCATTGGCGGCGGCTTTGGCGCCAGTGTGCATAAGTTCAGCGTGCCGGGCCTGGGCTTCAATGGCCTTGGTGGAAATGGCGTGTTTGGTGAATTGACCGCAGGCTACGACTACATGGTTTCGGAGCGTTTCCTGCTCGGCGGTTTCATCGACGCGAATTTGAGCAACATCGGTCCCTCGTTGAGCATTGCAGGTGGCGATGTCGATCTGACAAACTCCTATGGCTTCGATGTTGGCCTGCGCGCCGGCTACCTGCTCAATCAGAATACGCTGGGCTATGTGCTTGGTGGCTATACCTGGCAGCATTTCAAGCTTGATGGGTCGGGCGCAGCGGACGGCTTGGAATTTTCGCAGGACCGCAGTGGCTATGTTCTCGGCGTTGGCATGGAAACCGCGCTGCGTGGCAACTGGACGCTGAAGACCGAATATCGCTATGCAGACTACGGCGACAAGTCGGTCCTCAATCTTGGCGGCGCCCCTCTGAACGTCGAGCCGTCCACCCACACCTTCCATATTGCTGCCAACTATCGCTTCGGCGCGCAGAATGGTGGCGGCACTTCTTTTGCTACCCCAGCCTACAACTGGAGCGGGTTCTATGTTGGAGGTGCGCTCGGTGCCGGCACGATGGTGCATGACCTGACGCTCCTAGGTGCCGTTGAGTTGGACGGCATCGGCGGCGAAGGCGTGTTCGGCGAGGCCAGCGTCGGTTATGATCATGATTTCGGCAGCTGGGTCGCAGGCGTTCAGTTGGACGCCCGTTATTCTGGCATCCAGTCCAAGCTCGATCTCGGCGGTGGCTCAATCAAGGGCGACGCCGACTATGGCTTCGATGCCCTCGCTCGAATTGGTGCCAAGGTCAACGAATCAACCCTGGCCTATGTGCTCGGCGGTTACAGCTGGCAGCATTTTGATCTGCATGCAGAAGCACCGGGTGGCGGCAGCGCCGACATCTACGACTGGGGCTCCAGCGGCTTCTCGATCGGTGGCGGCCTGGAAACAGCCGTTTCCAGCAATATGACCGTCGGTCTCGAGTACCGCTATTCGCAGTATCAGAAGGAAGACTTCGGCTCGGGTGGTTTCCTCGAAGACACCCCGTCCTTCCAGACCGTGCGTCTCGGCGCGAGGTACAAGTTCAACTAAAAGGCCCTCCAGCCAAACAGTTGCAGCCCGGCGGCCTCGCCGGCGGGTTTTTTCTTTGCGCGGACAATCCTTGCGAAAAACGCGGGCAACAAAAAAGCGGAGCCAAAGCCCCGCTTCCTCGATATCGAGATTTGCCGCCGGTTCATCCGCGGTCGGCAAATCGATCGACAATCGCTTTCTATCGCGATTGTGCGACGGGAGTACGACAGCGTCTCCCGTCGGCAATCCCGGCGCCTCATGCGCGCTCGATGCGGCACTGGTAGCAATTGTTGCGCGCCGAGCGGACATGGACGTAGGCGATATCGTCCCGTTCCAACAAGGTGGCGGCCCGCGCGGTGATGTCTCCGGTTGGGATGACACCGCCACTGCCATAGACGATACGATCATCGCTGCCATAGCCGCGCACGATATAGTTGGGGCTTTCGAGAATCTCGGGAAGTGCTTCGCTCCCGGCGGCACGGTCGCATTCCTCGGCATGCAGGAAGATCGGCCCGGTCTCGGCATAGGGCTGAAGCTCCGGGAATGGCCGGTAGGCCAGAATGAGGTAAGCGTCACCGGCGGCGATGTTTCTCAGGCAGTGCCGGCAAGGCATGCCGTCACCGTCGGAAATTCTGCGCTCGGGCGTCTGGCCATAAGCGTCGGAGCCGCCGCGCTGCAGAGCTCTGACATCTTCGGTCGGCAAGGCCTTGAACTGGATTGTCATGGTGAAATCTCCGGTGTCGTTGACCGGAAATTATGCCCTCAGATCCACGCTTCCCACCCGATTCCCGCCAAATGTCGAAGGACCGATCGACTTTCTGCGATCGCTCCCGGACCAGATCTGTTCACATCAGTTGTCCCTTCAATCCGGCATGATTAGCCAGCTAAACAATGCATGTCGTCCTTCATGAGATCAGCGTATGAAATCGTCGAAGCGGCGCAACGTCACCCGGCGATTCTGCCAATTCTCATTCTGCGTCTGCACCAGCAGGAACTCCTCACCGTAACCAACGGTTTCCAGTGCATAGCCGGGCACACCGAATTCGCGCACCAGCGTGCGTTTGAGCGAAGCGGCGCGCTGTTCGGACAGGGCCTGGTTCGACTGGAAAGAACCGACGGCGTCGGTATGGCCCTCGATCAGCACGCGGGCGCCGGGATCGCGGCGCAGGATGCGCCGCAGCGCATCGGCGATGTTTTCTATCTTGTCGTATTGCGAGTTGGAAATGGCCGCCGAACCGAAGGCGAAGTTGATCGACTGGATATCGATCGAGCGGGCCATGCGGCGCAAATCCGGGCGCCGCTTGAATTCGCGGATGGTGACGCGCTCGTTTGGCCGCAACTTCACGCGGGGTGCTGCCTCAAGCTTCCGCTCAATCGTCGCGGCCGAAGGCGTGGTCGCCTGGGCGGCGGCAAGGCTCGGCATGGCAATGGCTGCGATCAGCGCGGCGGCAAGTGTACGGCGGGTCAGCATGTCTTTGTCTCCTTCGGCCTTGGCCGCATTGATGGTGCGGGCAACATGCCAAAGGCAGCCTGAAGCGCCGATGAACGGCGAGTTCAGATTCCAGCTGATGTCAGATTCCGGCTGGTGTCACGGCCGCATGACGCTGGCCGAGCGTTCGGCGAACGGCAGCGGATGCACGGTCTCCTTCTTTTGCGCCACCGGTGCAAAACCAAGCTTCTGGTAGAGTGGCAAAGCCGCGGGATGATCGAGCGTGCAGGTCTGCACCGTCACCCGCTTCGGTCCGTACGACCATGCGGCGGCGATGGCAGAGCCCAGGAACCAGCGGCCGATGCCTTGCCCGGTCGCATGTTCCATCATGCCGAAATAGGCGAGTTCGACTTCTTCCGGCAGATGCGGCTTGAGATCGAAGAAGCCGGCCGGTGCGCCGTCGAGGTAGAGCACCCTGATGTCGCGGTCTTCGCGGTGGATGCCGGCGGAAAGCTCGTCATCATCCAGCCGCAGCACATTGACCCAGTGCCATTTGCGCCCCACCCGGTCC
Organism: Mesorhizobium sp. M7D.F.Ca.US.004.03.1.1; assembly: GCF_003998635.1. Classification (NCBI taxonomy): domain Bacteria; kingdom Pseudomonadati; phylum Pseudomonadota; class Alphaproteobacteria; order Hyphomicrobiales; family Phyllobacteriaceae; genus Mesorhizobium; species Mesorhizobium sp. M7D.F.Ca.US.004.03.1.1. The sequence continues at coordinate 2,395 of NZ_RZQG01000197.1, read as the reverse complement.
ATCAGATACCGATAGAAATGCAGCGGAATATCCTTGGTCTTCAGCAGCGCGACCTGACGGTTGTAAGGCACAGGCGGCGAATAGGCCGGCGGCACATGCATCTCGAGGAACGTCACCGTGACTTCGATGTCTTCCAGCACGCCGTTTTCCATCGTCTTCATTCCTTGCCAGTCACGACAGGCGTGTCGGAAAGCCCACCCCACTCCGTCCATGAGCCGTCGTAAAGCCTGTTGTCGGTATGGCCAAGCGTTTCCAGCGCCAGCGTCACCACCGCGGCTGTAATGCCGGAACCACATGAGGTGACGACGGGTTTCGACAGATCGATGCCGGCGTCCTCGATCACCTTGCGCAGGCGGTCCTTCGACAACAGCTCGCCATTTTCCGACAGCGCCGAATAGGGCAGATTGCGCGCGCCAGGCATATGGCCGGAGCGGATACCCGCGCGCGGTTCAGGCTCGGTGCCGGTAAAGCGGCCCGGCCCACGGGCATCGGCGATCTGGCTCGCCCTGGTGTCGACGATCCTGCGCATGTCAGCGAGGCTGGCAACGCGCCCGGCGTCGAAATCGGCATGAAACACGCTTGGCGCGATCTTAGTCGGTTCGGTCGTTACCGGCCTGCCGGCGGCTTTCCAGCCATCGAAGCCGCCGTCCAGAATATAGGTCTGGAACACGCCCATCACCCGGAACATCCACCATGCCCGAGGCGCAGAGAAGAAACCCGGACCGTCATAGACGACGATAGTGTCATCGGCCGACACGCCCATGGCGCCCACATACTGGGCGAAATGCTGCGGCGACGGCAACGTATGCGGCAGCGACGAATCGGGATCTGAAACTGCATCCTGATCCAGGAACCGGGCGCCCGGAATGTGCGCCGCCTCGTATTCGCCGCGCGCATCGCGCTTTTGCGCCGGGAGATACCAGGACGCGTCGACGACCACCAAGCCTGGCTCACTGAGGCGCTCCTGCAGCCAATCCGCATCAACGGTGAAAGGGCTATCTTCGGCCATTCTGGTTCCCTCTGTCCTCGGCAAAGCGTTGTGTATCAGGCCGCCGGCATCGGACCGAAGCGGATGCGGAAGCGCCTGTTTTCGCGACCCTTCTTCTCGATCTTGCCGATGTGGATTTCGCCGACTTCGCCGGTGCTTTTGACATGGGTGCCGCCGCAGGGCTGGCTGTCCACCGAAGCGTTGTCGCCGATGCAGACCAGGCGGATCTTGCCGGTGCCGACAGGTGGCCGCACATTCTTGGATTTGACCAGGCCGGGGTTCACGGCCAGTTCCTCGTCGCTGATCAGCCTGACAAAGATCAGGTGATCGGCCCGCACCAGCTCCATCAGCCCTGCGGTGACGTCCTCCTTGGTGAAGCCGGCATCGGGAGCATCGAAATCGACACGGCTGTCGTCTTCTGAAACCGAAGCACCCGTGATCGGGAATGGGCAGACGACGGTGAGCAGATGGCAGGCAGCATGCATGCGCATCAAGAGATGCCGCCGCTCCCAGTCGATCGCCAGCCTCACCTTCTCGCCGACCTGCGGAACCGCTTGCTCCGGCGCCGGCACATGGATGATCTCGTCCTTTGTCTCGCCCGTAATGGTGGCGGCGATGGCGATGCGGCCGCCGTCGCCGCGCTCGACATAGCCGGTGTCGCCCGGCTGACCACCTGACGTGGCGTAGAAGATCGTCCGGTCGAGAATGATGCCGCCGCGATCGTTGACGGCAACAACCGTCGCATCCGCCGTGCGCAGATAGGCGTCGTCACGAAACAGGGCATCCGTCCTGTACGCCATCAGGCGACTTTCTCGAACGGCACCGAGATCGTGCTCTTCAGCTCCATCCAACCCGGCACCGGCAGCTGCTTCTCGCGCAGGAATTCCGGGTTGAACAGCTTCGACTGATAGCGTGAGCCGTAGTCGCAGAGAATGGTCACAATGGTGTGGCCGGGACCTAATTCCCTGGCCAGACGGATCGCGCCGGCAATGTTGATGCCGGTCGAACCGCCGACGCAAAGGCCCTCTTCCTGGATCAGGTCGAAGACGATCGGCAGCGCCTCCTCATCGGGGATCTGGAATGAAAAATCCGGCGTGAACCCTTCGAGATTGGCGGTGATGCGCCCCTGCCCGATGCCTTCGGTGATCGAGCTGCCTTCGGACTTCAGCTCGCCGCTGGTATAGAAGGAGTAGAGCGCAGCCCCTAGCGGATCGGCGAGCGCGATCTTCACATCCTTGCTTTTCGCCTTTAGCCCGAAGGCGACGCCGGCCAGCGTTCCGCCCGAACCGACCGCCGAGACAAAGCCATCGACCTTGCCGCCTGTCTGGTTCCAGATTTCTTCCGCCGTGGTGCGAATATGGCCGTCACGGTTGGCGACATTGTCGAACTGATTGGCCCAGATGGCGC
>NZ_RZQG01000196.1:0-7937 GCF_003998635.1 Mesorhizobium sp. M7D.F.Ca.US.004.03.1.1 | reverse complement strand
GTCCTGCATCGGCCCGTCGGCGGGGTTGTCGATGGTGGAGAGGCCGAGATAGTCGCGCATCTTGGCGTCCCAGGCTTCGGGCAGGTCGGCCACTTCAAGCCTGCCCGCGACGAGTTCCTGCTCCAGTTCGTAGCGCAAGATGACATGCAGGGGATAGGTCACCTCGTCGGCATCGACGCGGATCAGGCCGCGCTCGACGCGATGCACATGCGGCAGGATGTCGTCGAGCGACCAGGCTTCGCCAAGATGCTTTTCGACCACCGGCAGCGCCCAGCGCCAGAAGGCCGGGTTGCGGCCGAGTTGCTTTTCGACGAACAGGCTCTGGCTTTCATGCACGGCCATGCCGCGCGCCTTGCCGAGCGGCCAGTGCGACCATGCCTTGGGCAGGTTCTGTTCGTAAAGCGCATGGCCAGTCTCGTGCAGCACGCCCATCAGCGCCGACAGGAAATCGGAGGTCTTGTAGCGGGTGGTGATGCGCACGTCGCTCGGCACGCCGCCGCAGAAAGGGTGGTGCGACACCGACAGCGACCCGTGCGTCAGGTCGAAGCCGACCGCCGCCATCATGGCGAGGCCGAGTTCCCGCTGCCGGTCGATCGCATAGGTGCCTGAGAGCGGCTTCAACGGGCGCTTGCGCAGCCGTGCTTCCTGGATCGCCAGCGCCTCCGGCACAAAGCTTTTCAGGAAAGCCTTCAGGTCGGTGAAAACAGGCGTGATGTCGGCGGTGCGGTTGCCAGGATCGTATTGCTCCATCAGCGCGTCATAGGGGGCGAGGCCGAGCACGTCGGCACGCAGCGCCGCCTCCTCGCGCACCAGCGCCACCACGCCCTCCAGCGCCGGCTGGAAGCCCGCCCAGTCGTTTTTGGCGCGCAAGTCGCGCCACAGCTGCTCGCAACGCATGCGCGCGGTTGTCTGGCGTTCGACGAATTCGACCGGCAGGCAGGTCAGGTTGGTGTATTGCCGCCGCAGTTCCGAGACGGCGGCGCGCTGCTCTTCACCCAACGCTTCCTGTTCGGCCGCGGCGATCCAGTCCGCTATCTCCGGCGCCGTTGCCCTGGTGTGATACATGCCGGCCAGTGCCGACATCGCCTCGGCACGCTTCTCGCCACCGCCGACGGCCATGTAGGTGGCCTCGTCGGCGCCGAGGATAGCCAGCGCATGCTCAAGCGCTTCGAGCTTGTTGCCGAGGTCATCGAGTTTCTGAAAGGACATGGCGGCTTCCGTGATTGGGGACGGCGCGAAAAGATACCAACGCAAAGGCGTTTGCAACCCTCAGGCACGTCCGGCAAATGCACCTTGCGCGGACGACGCCGCGTATGAAATGCTGCCGGGGGCCAATGAAGGGGAACAACATGGTCGGCAACATCCTGGTCGGGCTGGTGGCCTTGATCCATGTCTACATCGTCTATCTCGAGATGGTGCTGTGGGACACGCCGCGTGGGCACAAGGCTTTTAATCTGACCCCCGAATTCGCCAGCGCCTCGAAGGTGCTGGCCGCCAATCAGGGGCTCTACAACGGTTTTCTTGCCGCCGGCCTCATCTGGGGACTTTACCTCGGTGCGGCCGGTTTTCAGGTCAAGGCGTTTTTCCTGCTGTGTGTGGCTGTTGCCGGCCTCTATGGCGCGGCCACGGTTGGCCGCAAGATCCTGTTCATCCAGACCTTGCCGGCGGTGATTGCCCTGATCGCGGTCTGGCTGGGCTGGTAAAAAGGACGCCCGCGGGATTGGCTCCCGAAGGCGTCAGGTGGTCCCTTCCTCTTGGACCGTTTCAGCCGCTATGGCCTCAGCCGTTCGGGTAGCTTCCGCCGTCGGCGCCATCGCCCATGAGGAAACCGCTGCCGGTATCGACCCTCAGCCGCTGGTCGACATTGTCGAGACGGCGCAGCAGGTCATGGTATTGCGCGGCCGGTATCCTGCCGTGATCGGACGCCGCTATCTTCTCGGCCGCCTGGCTGATGCGGACGGTACGCATTTCCAGGCGCTCCGCCACGGCCGGCGTAATGTTGTTGGCCTGCCTCGCGTCCAGGATGCCCTGACGGACGCCTTCAACCTGTTGGATGAGACCTTCGACGCGCGGGCCGGTAAAATCGGTCGGATCGCTCGCGTCGAGAGCGCCCTTGTGATGGCCCGCGGCATAGGCGCCGGCAAGCGGAACGGCGATGAGGAACGCCGTGAGCGTTGCAGTTCTGAGCGAGGTCTTGGGAGTGAAAGAGCGCATCACGCGTCTCCTCTTGTAGAGGAAGGCAGCGGTCGTTCCGCCTGCCTTCCGGCCGTGGGCCGTCGGGTTCCGTCGTGTCGCGACGAGGGGGATTCATCGCCGGCGGTTCTCGGCCCAGGCGGGAAGCTAGGACCGCCCTGCGACAATGTGTAATTAAAAAAAGATAATGTTTTCAGGCCTTGCCGGCCTTGATCTGCGCCCTAGAGTTGAGCCGACGAACAAATTCGCGTGAGTTCGCGCGATGATGGATCAACGTTCGGTGAGCTTCAGTTCAATACGGCGGTTCTTGTTGCGTGCCTCTTCGGTGTCGGCGGGATCGAGCGGCTGGAACTCGCCGAAACCGGCGGCGACCAGGCGGTTGGCCGGTACGCCGTTCTCGATCAGGAATTTCACCACCGAGGTCGAGCGCGCCGTCGACAGCTCCCAGTTGTCGCGGTAGCGGCCGGTGCCGGAGAGCGGCTTGTTGTCGGTATGGCCGTCGACGCGCAGCACCCAGTTGATCTCGGGCGGGATTTCCTTCTGCAGCTCGATGATGGCGTCGGCGAGTTTCTTCATCTCGACCTTGCCGGCATCGTTGATCACCTCGGAGCCGGTCGGGAACAGCACTTCCGACTGGAAGACGAAGCGGTCGCCGACGATGCGGATGTTTTCGCGGTCGGCGAGGATTTCGCGCAAGCGGCCGAAGAAGTCGGAGCGGTAGCGGTTCAATTCCTGGACGCGCTGCGCAAGTGCGACGTTCAGGCGGCGTCCGAGATCGGCGATCTTGGTGTTGGAATCGCGGTCACGGGTTTCGGAGACGTTGAGCGCATCCTCAAGCGCGCCGATCTGCTTGCGCAGTGCCGCGATCTGCTGGTTGAGGATCTCGACCTGGCTCAGCGCCTGCTGGCTGATCTGGCGCTGGCTGTCGAGTTCGCCGCCGAGCGCCGCGGCGCGCTGATTGGCGGCGTCGCCGGCGCCGGCACCTTGCGCCAGCAATTGTTCGAGCCGGCTCTTCTCCGCTTCGGCGGCCGACAGGGACGCCTGCAGATTGGCCAGCGAATCATCCTTGTCCTGCGCCGTCGAACGCTCCAGCGCCAGAAGCTGGGTCAGCTCGTTGATCTGCGAGTTGAGGCGCGAGAGCGCCGTATCCTTGCCGGAGATTTCGCGGCCGAGCAGGAACTGCGCCAGCACGAAGACCGTGAGCAGGAACATGATCGCCAAAAGCAGCGTCGACAGCGCGTCAACGAAACCCGGCCAGTAGTCGATGCGGCGATCGGTGCGCCGGCCCCTGGCGAGTGCCATGCTAGTGGACCCCAGGCTTCTTCAGGGCGTCGGCGATCTTCTCCAGCGTGTTGCGCATCGCCTTCTGCTCGTCGGACTGGGCCTCGACCCAGTCGCGCATGATCTGCTGTTCCGAGCGCATGTTCTTGACCAGGCCGGAAATGCCGTCGGCGAGATTGGCCATGGCGGTGGCGACGCGCGGATTGGAGCCGCCGCCATTCTCCTGCATGCTGCGCAGCCGTTCCGACAGTAGGCGAATCTCGTCGGAAGGCTCGGTCTTGGCCGGATCGGCAACGACGATGTCGGACGAGAGATCGGTGACCGAGGACAGCCAGTTCTCAAGCTCGGTGTAGAAGCGCGTCTGGGCGCGGCCGGCCTGCAGGTCGAGAAAGCCGAGCACCAGCGAGCCGGACAGGCCGAACAGCGAGGACGAGAAGGCCGTGCCCATGCCGGCGAGCGGCGCCGAAAGCCCCTGCTTCAGCGAATCGAGCACCGCGGCGGCGTCACCCGTGCCGGGATCGAGCGATTCGATGGTCTCGCGGATCGAGCCGATGGTGTTCAACAGGCCCCAGAAGGTGCCAAGCAGGCCGAGAAACACCAGCAGGCCGACGAGATAACGCGAGGTGTCGCGGCTTTCGTCGAGGCGGGTGGCGATGGAATCGAGCATGGTGCGCATGGAACTGGTCGAGAAGGCCGTCGCCGAGGAGCGGCCGATCATCGCCTTCATCGGCGCCAGCAGCACCGGTTCGGTGGTCTCCGACCCGGCACGGAAGGAGTTGACCCAGCGCACTTCGCGAAACAGCCGCCCGACCTGGGCGAAGGCCAGCAGGATGCCGACCACCAGAACGCCGACGATCAGGCCGTTGAGGCCGGGATTGCTGCCAAAGGCGGTCGAGATCTGGCGGGTCAGGATGGCGGCGATGAAGGCGACGATGACCAGGAAGATCACCATGGTCAGCAGAAAGACCTGCGGGCTCGACAGTTTGTGCGGATCGTAGATCAGGACATCAGAACGTCTGCCCATGCCGAAGGATTTGAGAAAAGCCATCCGTGCCCCGTTTCCGATGCCGCCGCCGATCACGTAAACCGCGACTCTAAACGGAATTGTGACCAAATTGAATGGCGCTTGGCAATATTGCCGCGTCGATAGTCTGTGTCAGAGGCGATTGATGACCAGACAGTCGACCATGGCGGCCAGATGCAGGCCTGCGCCGGTGACGACGAAACCGTGCCACAGCGCATTGTGGAAGCGCAGCCCCTTCCAGGCGAAGAAGATGACGCCGCAGGAGTAGACGATGCCGCCGGCGACGATGAGCGCGATCGATGTCGTCGGCAGCGTCTGGACAAGCGGCTTGACCAGGATGATGCCGCTCCAGCCGATGGCGAGATAGAACACGATGGCCAGCCGGTCGAAACGGCCAGGGAAAAACACCTTGATGGCGATGCCAAGCGCTGCCGCGGTCCAGACGAGGGCGATCATCCAGCGCGCCAGCGGCGAACCTTCGAGCTGGGCCAGGAAAGGCGTGTAGGTCGCGGCGATCAGCAGATAGATCGCGGCGTGGTCGAAACGCCGCAAGACCCACTTCGCCGGCGACGACACCGGCCACAGATTGTAGGTCATCGACACTGACAACACGGTGAGTAGCGAAACCACGTAGAAGGCGGCGGCGATGTATTCGCCCGGTCCGACACGAAAGGCCGCCAGCGCCAGCAGTGCGGAACCGGCCGAGATCGCCAGCACGATGCCGACCGCGTGGACGATGCCATCGGCGATCATCTCGGCGCGCGAATAGTGCCAGCGTCCGATGAACGGGATGTCGGGGATGGGCTTGATGTCGTTCACTGCCGGGTTTCCTGCGCCGCGCACTCAATTTGGGCGCTCGCCGGGCAGTATTTCAAGCTTCCGTTGCGCTTTTGCGACTGCGGCGCATCAGCGCGGCGGTCAGCGCGGCTTGCCTGTCAACGAGAGGGGAGCGGCTTCTTTACGGCCTTCAGCAACGCGCGTTGAATGACCTCGTTGCCGGCGACAACCGAGCCGTTGTCGAGCATGTCCTGGCCGCCATCCATGTCGGAGACGAAGCCGCCCGCTTCGCGGATCAAAAGCAGCCCGGCGGCGATGTCCCAGGCCGACAGGCCGGTTTCCCAGAAGCCATCCATGCGGCCGGCGGCGACATAGGCGAGATCGAGCGAGGCGGAGCCGAGGCGGCGGACGCCGGAAACCTCGGCCATGACATTGCGCAGCTCGACGAGGAAATTGCCGTGGTGGCCGCGTCCGAGATGCGGCATGCCGCAGCCGATCACCGTGTCGACCAGCTTGATGCGGCCGGCGACGCGCAAGCGGCGGTCGTTCATGAAGGCGCCGCCGCCGCGTTCGCAGGTGTAGAGCTCGTCCATCGCCGGATTGTAGATGACGCCGGCAACGATCTGCCCCTGGCGTTCCAGCGCGATCGAAACGGCAAAGAGCGGGATGCCGTGCAGGAAATTGGTGGTGCCGTCGAGCGGGTCGACGATCCAGCGATGCTGGCCGTCGTCACCTTCGACCGCGCCGCGCTCTTCCATCAGGAAGGCGTAGCCCGGCCGTGCCTTGGACAGCTCGGCAAAGACGATGTCCTCGGCCTTGCGGTCGGCCTGGCTGACATAGTCGCCTGGGCCCTTCATCGAGACCTGCAGGTTCTGCACCTCGCCGAAGTCGCGCGACAGCGAGCGGCCGGCTTTCATTGCGGCCTGGACCATGACGTTGAGGAGGGCTGAGCGTGCCATAGTGGTTCTTCCTGGTGCTGCACTTAAGCTCTGGCTTGATGCATGTCGGTGACCCAAAACCGGGGCCACTTTTGGGCGACATGCATCAGTCGGCGCGGCGCACGTAAGTGATTTCGTTGGTGTCGACGATGATGCGCTCGCCGGCGCCGATGAATGGCGGCACCAGCACGCGGATGCCGTTTTCCAGGATCGCCGGCTTGTAGGACGAGGCTGCCGTCTGGCCCTTCACCACCGGGTCCGCCTCGGTGATGGTCAGCGTCACATAGTCGGGCAGTGAAATGCCGATCGGCCTCTCTTCGTAGAGCTGGACCGTCACCATCATGCCGTCCTGCAGGAACGCAGCACGATCGCCGACGAAGTCCTTGTTCAATTCGAGCTGCTCGTAGCTCTGGGTGTCCATGAACACCAGCGCGTCTTCCTGCGCATAGAGGAAGGAAAAGTCCTTCAGGTCGAGCCGGATCTGTTCGACCGTCTCGGCCGAGCGGAAGCGCTCGTTGAGCTTGGTGCCGTTGATGAGGTTCTTCAGTTCGACCTGATTGTAGGCGCCGCCCTTGCCGGGCTTGACGGTGTTGGTCCTGACCGCCACCCAAAGGCCGCCATCATGCTCGATGACATAGCCGGGACGGATTTCGTTGCCATTGATCTTGGCCATGATGAGGTGATCCGGAATGGATACCAACGGTCTGGCCGTTGGTACGGGGTGTTCGCTGGTAAAGCGATTTCGGGCTCCCAAGACCACAAATCGTCAGAAGAGGCAAGGGAGCGCCAAGTTGGCGCTGAGCCGGAGAGGCCGTTACGGCAGGCGGTTTGCCTTCTGCAGGGCCTGCTTGGTTTCGTCGTCGCTCAGCCCCTGCAGGAAGTCGTCCATCTGCGGATCGATGAGGCCGGCGCGGCGGGCGACGATGTACCAGGCGCCGGCGAGGACCAGATCCGGATCGGTGCCGATGCCCTGCATATAGAGTTTTGCGAGGCGGTTCTGGGCGGCGACATTGCCGCCCTCCGCCGCCTGCTTCATCCAGCCGAAGGCGGATTTCAGGTCGCGCGCACCGCCACGGCCTTCGATCATCCAGGCGGCGAGATCGATCTGTGCGGTGTCGTAATTCTGCCTTGCTGCCTGCGCCAGCAGGCGCCTTGCCTGCACATCGTCACGCGGCTTGCCGCCGACGCCATTGGCGTAGATCTGCGACATCGCATATTGCGCGTCGGCGAGGCCGGTCGCGGCGGCGCGCTCATAATAGGAAACCGCCTTGGCTATGCCGGCGTCGCCGGGGTCCTGCTCGACCAGCATCTGCGCGAAATTGAACTGCGCCAGCCGGTTGCCGGCTTCGGCGGCGGCCTGCATCAACGCATAGGCCCCTTTTTCGTCCTTCTTGACGTAGCGGCCGTCGAGCAGCATCAGCGCATACTGGAATTGTGATTCCGGCACGCCCTGTTCGGCGGCCAGCGCATACCATTTCGCCGCTTCCGCCGAATTGAGCGGCACACCGAGCCCGCGCGACAGAATCTCGGCCACCAGCGTCTGCGCCGCCGGGTCGCCGTTTTGCGCCCGGACTAGCGCGAGATTGTAGGCCGTCTTGTAGAGACCGCGCTGGAAGGCGCCATAGGCGGCGTCCGCCGGCTTGGCGCCGAAGCGGTCGGGGTTGATGGTGTCGGCCGACGGCAGCGGCGCGGGCTCGGCTGTGGTGGCGGGTTGCGGCAGCGGC
>NZ_RZQG01000195.1:0-7970 GCF_003998635.1 Mesorhizobium sp. M7D.F.Ca.US.004.03.1.1 | reverse complement strand
CCTCTAGACATCCTTGACCTCATTTTCCGCCATGCGGCGGCGACGATAGTGACGACTTGCCTTCTGCCTGTTGCCGCACACCGCCATGTCGCACCAAAGGCGGCTGGAATTGCGGCTTCTGTCGACGAACAGCCAGGTGCAGTTGGGACAGATCCTGAGCCTTGCGACGGTGTCGTCGCGCAGCAGCGACAGTGCCGAAACCGCCAACGCCGCCTCGAAGGCGATCGGCGTCAGGGGATCACCGAACGGCCTTCCCGGCGCACCGATCTCGGTCCGGCTGCCGGCCAGACCCTCGGCGCAGGCTCTCAGGAACCCCGGCAGATCGGTGGTGACAACCGCGCCCGTCGACACGGCACCGCGAAACAGCCGGTCCGTCGCCTCGCGGATCGACAGCACGACGGGTGCGATCGTCTCCGGTGACGGTGCAGCCAGCGGCCTGTCGCCAAGCTCGGCGGCGCGAAAGCGGCTCGCCGCATCGGCGAAGCGGGCAATCTCGGCCGGATCATCGAAACGGTCGAAGGTCCGCTCCGGATCGCCGCGCAGCACGACGGTGTTCGCCGTGTCGAGCGCAAGCAGGCCGCCGGTGAAGCGGTGCGGGGTCCAGGATACCGTCATGCCTGAAATCTAACCGATAAATCGCATTTGACAAGTTAGATTCAGCGATGCAGGTTCTCTGCCGGGCGCGGACTCCGCAGCCTTTGTCTTGAGCGTGTCGTTGTCCCAAAACCGCTTTGCACTTTTGGGCGACATGCTCCGAGGGTTTCGCATGCTCTACTTCTTCCAGCAGGTGCTGAACGGGCTGCATTCGGGCGCGCTCTACGCGTTGCTCGCCTTCGGCTATGTGCTGACCAACGGCATTCTGCACCGCACCAACCTCGCCTATGGCGCGCTGTTCGCCTTTTGCGGCCAGACGATGATCCTGACCGCAGCCTTCGGCTATCAAGTGCTGTGGCTGACACTGCTTGCGGCGGTGGCGCTCGGCGTCGTCGCGGCTTTCCTCTATGCCGCGCTGATCAGCCACGTGCTGTCGCGCAGCGTCTTCGAACCGTTGGCCGACCGTACACCCAATGCGATCGTGGTGACGACGCTCGGCATATTGCTGCTGTTGTCGGAGGCAAGCCGCATCGCTGCCGACACGCATGATCTGTGGCTGCCGCCTATGTTGGCGCAGCCCGTCGTTTTCGCGCAGGGCACGACCTTCAAGGCAACGCTGACGCTCATCCAACTCATCGATTGCGCGGTGGCGCTGGCGGCAATCGCGCTGGCCAGCTGGGCGTTTGCCGGCTCAAGCTTCGGCCGGCGCTGGCGCGCCGTCTCCGACGACCCCAAGGCGGCGGCGATGTGCGGCGTCGACGTGCGCGCGGTGTTCCGGCATGCGGTCCTGTTCGGCGGCTTCTGCGCAGCGCTGGCCGGCGTCATGGCCGGCCTCTATTACGGCAATGTCAGCTTCGGCTCGGGCCTCGTCTACGGGTTGAAGATCCTGTTCGTGACGGCGGTCGGCGGCTATCTGTCACCGCCACGGGCGGCGCTGGGCGCGGCCGCCTTCGGCATGGCCGAATCGCTGTGGGCCGGCTATTTCCCGGTCGAATGGCGTGATGCGTGGATGTATCTGTTCCTGGTCGCCACGCTGATACTGATCGGCGCCGGCCGCGACACCGGCAAGCTCGCCTGAGCCATCAGACTTTGGTTGCATGACGCGGGGGCAGACCGCCGGTATACGGCACTGCCTGCCAAGCAACGATATTTTGCTGCCTCTATCCTTGTTGACCCGTCAGTCCACGCGCGGCATACCGTTGGACCACGCGGCGTGACGGACAAGAAGGGGGAAGCCGGCACGCCTCCGGTACAAGGGAGGAATGCATGGCAGGGCTGCTCGCTCTATCCAGGACCATTGATCGCACCAACGAATTCATCGGCAAATGGGTGTCGTGGCTGATCCTGCTGGCGATCCTGGTGAGCGCCGCCAACGCCATCATCCGCAAGGTCTTCGACATATCCTCGAACGCCTGGCTCGAGTTGCAGTGGTATCTGTTCGGCGCCGCCTTCATGCTGGCCGCCGCCTATACACTGAAGCAGAACGAACATATCCGCATCGACATCGTCTACGGCCTGTTCCCACGCCGCGTGCAGCACTGGATCGACCTTTTTGGCCATGTCTTCTTCCTGATGCCGTTCGTGACGCTGATGGTGGTCTATTTCGTTCCCTATGTATCGCTGTCGTTTCGCAGCGGCGAGATGTCCAACAATTCCGGCGGGCTGATCATCTGGCCGGCCAAGGCAATCCTGCTCGTCGGCTTTTTCCTGCTCGCGCTTCAGGGCATCTCCGAGATCATCAAGAAGATCGCCATCATGCGCGGCGACATGGACGACCCCAATCCCTTCATATCGGCACATGAGCAGGCCGAGCTCGAAGCCAAGGCGCTGGCCGACGAGGTGCGCTCGTGATGGAGTTCATCGCCCAGAACATGGCGCCCATCATGTTCGCCTCGCTGATCATCTTCCTGCTGATCGGCTATCCCGTCGCCTTCTCGCTGGCCGCCAACGGCTTGATGTTCTTTTTCATCGGCGTGCTCCTGTCGCCCTATTCCGGCGGATCGATCAACCTCGCCTGGCCGCTCCTGCACGCATTGCCGGATAATTTCTACGGCAGCCGGGTGATGTCGAACGACACGCTGCTGGCCATTCCGTTCTTCACCTTCATGGGCATCGTGCTCGAGCGATCGGGCATGGCCGAGGACCTGCTCGACACGATCGGCCAGCTGTTCGGGCCGATCCGCGGCGGCCTCGCCTATGCGGTGATCTTCGTTGGCGCGCTTTTGGCGGCGACCACCGGCGTGGTGGCGGCTTCCGTCATCGCCATGGGCCTGATCTCGCTGCCGATCATGCTGCGCTATGGTTATGACCGCCGGCTGGCATCCGGGGTCATTGCCGCGTCGGGCACGCTTGCCCAGATCATCCCGCCCTCGCTGGTGCTGATCGTGCTCGCCGACCAGCTCGGCCGCTCGGTCGGCGACATGTATGCCGGCGCGCTGATCCCCGGTCTCGTCCTGACCGGCCTCTACGCGCTCTACATCCTGATCGTTTCGATCTTCCGGCCAAAAATGGTGCCGGCGCTGCCGCTGGAGGCGCGCACGCTCGGCCATGGCGTCATGTCCTTGCTGGTGGCATTGGCGGTCACGGTCGCGATTTCCTACGCGGCGTATCGCTATCTCGCGCCGGCACATGGCGACAATGCCGACATTCTCGGCGCCACTGCCGGGGTGCTCTTCATCTACATCGTGGCGATCGCCGACAAGGGCCTGAACTTCAACATGATGTCCAGGCTGGCCCAGCAGGTGATCATCGTGCTGATCCCGCCGCTGGCGCTGATCTTCCTGGTGCTGGGCACCATCTTCCTTGGCATCGCCACCCCGACGGAGGGCGGCGCCATGGGCTCTGTCGGCGCCCTGATCATGGCGGCGGCAAAGGGCCGGCTGTCGCTGGACGTGGTCAAACAGGCACTGACCTCGACGACGCGGCTGTCGTCCTTCGTGCTGTTCATCCTGATCGGCGCGCGGGTGTTCTCGCTGACCTTCTACGGCGTCAACGGCCACATCTGGGTCGAACACCTCTTGACCTCGCTGCCGGGCGGCGAAGTCGGCTTCCTCATCGGCGTCAACATTCTCGTCTTCTTCCTCGCCTTCTTCCTCGACTTCTTCGAGCTCGCCTTCATCATCGTACCGCTGCTGGCGCCGGCCGCCGACAAGCTCGGCATCGACCTGATCTGGTTCGGCGTGCTTCTGGGCGTCAACATGCAGACCAGCTTCATGCACCCGCCCTTCGGCTTCGCGCTCTTCTACCTGCGCTCGGTGGCCGCCCGCGTGCCCTATCTTGACCGCCTCACCGGCAAACAGATCGCGCCGGTCACCACCGGACAGATCTATTGGGGCGCGGTGCCCTTCGTCTGTATCCAGGTGATCATGATCGGGCTGACCATCACCTTCCCGCAAATGGTGATGCACTACAAGGGAACGACCGTCGATCCGGGCACCATCGACTACAAGGTGCCGGAGGTGCCCGGCCTGTCGCCGCTCGGTACGCCGCCGGCGGATGGTGCAGCACCTGCTGGTGGCGGCACGGCGCCGGCAGCCCCTGACCTTTCGCAACCGCCGAGTTTCGGCGACGCGCCGCCGGCCAAGCCGGCAGCGCCACAGCCGGACCTGTCGCAGCCACCAAGCTTCAACTGAGACCGCCATGGCGACGATGATGAAAGCGGTGAGGCTTGAGGCGGTGGGCAGCATCGCGCTGCGCGACGTCGCCAGGCCTGACATCGGACCGGACGAGCTTCTGGTGCGGATCGAAGCCTGCGGTGTCTGTGGCACGGACCGGCATCTGTTTCACGGCGAATTCCCGTGCACGCCGCCGGTGACGCCCGGCCATGAGTTTTCCGGCATCGTCGAAGCGATCGGCAAATCCGTCTCGGGCTTTGCCGTCGGCGATCGCGTCACCGGCGACCCCAACATTGCCTGCGGGCGTTGCGCGCATTGTCACGCCGGGCGGGTCAACCTCTGCAGCAATCTGCGCGCCATCGGCATCCATCGTGATGGCGGTTTTGCCGACTATCTTGCCTTGCCGCAGAAGCAGGCTTTTGTCCTTCCCGCCGATCTGAAGCCGACACATGGTGCCTTCTGCGAGCCGCTCGGCTGTTGCCTGCATGGCGTGGACCTTGCCGGGATCAAACCGGGCAGCTCGGTGGTCGTGCTTGGCGGCGGCGTAATCGGCCTGCTCACCGTGCAACTGGCAAGACTGGCCGGGGCCACGACCATCATCCTGTCGACCAGGCAAGCCTCGCGGCGCGCCCTTGCTAGGGATTTCGGCGCGACAGTGACGGTCGATCCGACCGCCGCCGATGTCGTCAAGGCCATCGCCGGACCGGCCGGTCTGGTGCCAGGTGGTGTCGACGTCGTCTTCGAATGCGCGGGCGTGCGAGAGACCGTCGAGCAGTCGATGCGGCTGGCCCGCGCCGGTGGCACGGTCGTCATCGTCGGCGTGACGCCGCAAGGCATGAAAGCGGAATTCGAGCCCTTCGACCTGCTGTTCCGGGAACTGAAAGTGCTCGGTTCCTTCCTCAATCCCTACACCCATCGCCGCGCCGCCGAACTCATTGCATCGGGTGCAATCGAGATCGACAGGTTGATCTCCAGGCAGGTGCCACTTGAAGACGCGGCGGCAGTAGTCGCCAATCCACCGGCGCCCGGCGAGGTCAAGGTGCTGGTGGTGCCGCGCCGAGACTGAGCTGCCCGGGCCGTCATCCGGCCTTGCGCGCATGCTTGCCGGCAACCCATTGATCGGCTATTAGGGGCGCGCCGAAAAAGACATGACCGGTCCGGTAGTCCGGTCTCTTCCGTTTCTGTTTTTCGAGCATGATCTCTGGACAAACGGAAACCGTTTGTCCGTGAAAACCGGACGCCACTTTTCGGGATCATGTTTGGCGGAAGCCTGTTCACCGCATGATTTGCGGGAGAACCCGCGGCCGGCAAGCGAGGCGAAAGCCCGTGGGCCGGTTGGGTCATGTCCGGATTTCCTGATGCCACGGCCCACCGGTTCACGGTCTGCAGCCAAGCCTGTCCGCATTTCAACCCGCGACAGGACAACGACCATGAAACTGAACCACGCCAATCTCGTTACGCCAGAAGTCACGGCTCTTGCCGGCTTCTTCACCAGCCATTTCGGCTTCGAGCTTCTCGCTGTGCGCGGCAAGGATGCTTTAGCCGTGCTGCGCGGGACCGATGGCTTCATCCTCAACCTGATGATTCCGGGCAAGGGAGGGACCGCCAGCTATCCCGGCGGCTTTCACATCGGCTTCCTCGTCGGCAAACCGAACATCGTGCATGCAAAACAGGCCGAGCTTGCCGATGCGGGCTTCGCGCCTGGCGAGGTGCAAGAGCTGACGCGCGGCGGCGTCAGCTCGACGACCTTCTATTGCCACGCGCCGGGCGGAATACTGGTCGAGGTCAGTTCCTCGCCGGCCTGAAAAGAAAGACCCCGGGCGAGCAGGCCCGGGGTCTTTGGATGAAGGCGATGGGCTGCTCTATCTCTTTGTTTGACGCAATTCCGGACGGAAAACCGCTGCGCACTTTTCCTGGAATTGCTCTAGAGCTTGCCGTTGCGCTGCTGGACCATCATGAAGGTGTCGTAATTGTATTCGGCCACCTGTGCCCAGAGATAATGCTCCTTGCGGAACCCCTTGATCGATTCCCAGATCTTCTTGAACGGGGCGTTGGAGGCTTCCATTTCGGCATAGACCTCGTTGGCCTTTTCGAAGCAGGCGGCCATGATCTCCTGGCTGAACGGCCGCAGTTTCGCGCCACCAGCCACCAGCCGCTTCACCGCCGCAGGGTTCAAATAATCGTATTTCTGCAGCATGTTGGCGTCGGCAGCCTGCGCGGCAGTGCGCAGCAGCGACTTGTACGTCGGCGAAAGCTCGTCGTATTTCGCCTTGTTGAACATCAGGTGGACGGTCGGGCCGCCTTCCCACCAGCCGGGATAATAGTAATAGGGCGCGACCTTGTAGAAGCCGAGCTTCTCGTCGTCATAGGGGCCGACCCATTCGGCGGCGTCGATGGTGCCTTTTTCCAGCGCCGGATAGATATCGCCGCCAGCGATCTGCTGCGGCACGACGCCGAGCTTCTGCACCACCTTGCCGGCAAAGCCGCCGATACGCATCTTGAGGCCGGAAAGGTCAGCCACCGTGTTGATCTCCTTGCGGAACCAGCCGCCCATCTGCACACCGGTGTTGCCGCCCGGCAGGCCGAAAAGGCCCTGCGTGGCGAGAAACTCGTTGAACAGGTCGATGCCGCCGCCATGGTAGTGCCAGGCATTCATGCCGCGCGCGTTGAGCGAGAAGGGAACGGCCGCACCGAGCGCCCATGTCGGGTCCTTGCCCCAGTAATAATATGCCACCGTGTGGCAGGCCTCGACCGTGCCGGCCGTGGTGGCGTCGGCCGCCTGCAGGCCCGGCACCAGCTCGCCGGCGGCGAAGACCTGTATCTGGAAATTGCCATCGGTGGCTTCCGACAGCATCTTGGAAAATACCTCGGCGCCGCCATAGATGGTGTCGAGCGACTTCGGGAAGGACGACGCCAGCCGCCACGTCACCTTGGGATTGGAGTGGGCTATTGCGGGCGCCGCCAGCGTGGCCGTCGCCGCTGCGGCACCGACGCCGGTGACACCGGCCTTGCGAATGAATGAACGACGATCCATGAAGTTCCTCCCTTTTGGATCAACAGACCGACGTACGGGAAATCCTCGGTTTCCGTGTCGGTTCGTTCGAGACAATACACAGGCAAGAAGTCGAGTCCAGCACGCCGGCCCGATTTGACAGCGAAGCCCAGCTGCCCTGCAACTATAGTCTAACAGGCCGTTTCGTGGCCCATGCGACACGCTGAAACTTGGCATGGAAAAATAACCAGGGATCGCCTATTTTAGAGGCAGGACATCCCTTGCCCAGATGGAACACAGAGCCAAAATGCATCAGCCGCTCGTCGCCATATCGACCGACGTCCGTCAGTTCGACAACTACACTTGGCATGCCGCCCCGCAGCAATATCTGGAAGCGGCGATCACCGGCGCCGGCGTGTTCCCGCTGCTGGTGCCATCGTTTGGCGACCGGCTCGACTTCGACGAACTTCTGTCGTCAGTCGACGGCGTCATGGTCACCGGCTCGAAATCCAATGTGCATCCATCGCTCTATGGCGGCGATGCCTGCGAAGCCAATGGCCCCTATGACCCGGCGCGCGACGCCACGACGCTGCCGCTGATTCGCCGGGCGATCGAACGCGGCGTGCCGCTGCTCGCCATCTGCCGCGGCATCCAGGAATTGAACGTGGCGCTCGGCGGCACGCTGGGCACCGAGATCCAGGAGCGCGAAGGTTCGCTCGACCACCGCGCGCCGGTGAGCGACAAACAGGACGAACGCTTCGCCATCCACC
>NZ_RZQG01000194.1:0-7996 GCF_003998635.1 Mesorhizobium sp. M7D.F.Ca.US.004.03.1.1 | reverse complement strand
GATATCGGCGAGCACCACCGCCAGCACGCCGAACACGCCGGCGAGAACGATCATGATAAGTGTATTGACGCGCATCTTCCCACCCCACCATCGCCCGCCGGGCGAATGTCAGCCCCTTCAAAGCGCATAATCCTGGGCCGAAATCGAGCGATTCCGGCCCAGAAAATTCTTAGCAAGTGCCGCCGGCACCGCCAGTGCTGGATAAACCCTTGGTGTTCAAGTTCGCGCAAAGGCCGGTGAACTGACTGCCGACCCATCCGCCGATGGCAATAACCGCAACGATCGATGCCGCGGCAATGATGCCGATCAGGATCGAGTATTCCACCATGGCAGCGCCGTTCTCATCGTCGTGGAACTGCCCGGCTACCTCGATAAGCCACTTCATGCCCATCACTCCCTGGCCATTCCGGCCTTTCTTGATCAACTAGGCGTGGCGCAAGTGCCGGTGCCAGTGCCAGCAGCGTCGAGGCCCTTGCCGGAGATCTTCGCGCAAAGGCCGGTGAACTGGCTGCCGACCCACCCGCCGATAGCGATAACCGCCACGATCGATGCTGCGGCAATGATGCCGATCAGGATTGAGTATTCGACCATGGCAGCGCCGTTTTCATCGTCGCGGAACTGCCGGGTCATCGTCATGAGCTTCTTCATGTCAATTTCTCCCTTTGGAGGTTTGAACCCGACGAGACAGAGCAAAGGATGAAATCCATACCCAAGCATCCCCCGTCATCTCGATCCTAGGTCCCGAGAAAACGCAGAGTCAAACGAGATTAAGAGTTCCTTAACTTTCATGTACCTGATTCGGCAAGAAGATTACAAATTCGATTGTTCCCAAGGGATTGATTCTTTTGATTTTTCAATCGCCCTTAACCATTCGTTCACAATTCAGCCGTTGATGTGGCGGAATTAGGGAAGCATTAGCTATAACGCATATTCCTTTATATCTAAGGGCTTAGGCGGGCATTCACCCGGTTTTCGCGCCAAAAAACGGATGAGCCCGAAAACCGCGGGCAATTGGGAAATTTCGGACGCCAGCCTGCATTAAATAAACAATGGATTTCGGGCTCTTGCTCTTAACTATGTCGAAAGTATTGGCTGTGCGTAGGGCGTTCAGACGCTTGTGCCCCCGTTGGTTAACGTTTAGTTTCCGCTAATACGCATCCAAGGGGAGTATAAGCGATTATGCTGGGGCGGTTCATCAAGGGGCCAGGCGATCCGAAGGTCGAGGCAAGAGCCGAGCCGACCGCGGCGCTGGCTGTTGTCCCAGCACTATCTCCCGTAGCCGAAATCGAATCCTATGGTGACGATTTCCTGACGCTCAAGGTCGAGCTTCATCGCCACCTTATCGATCGCTTCAATCTGACTGCTCTTGAAATTGCCTCCAAGGATGAGATCCTGGTTGAGATCCGGCCGATCGTGCGCGAGTTCGTTCGCGCTCGTGCGGTGCCGCTGAATGCCCGCGAACTCGATCTGCTGACCAGCGACACGGCTGACGAGATGCTGGGTCTCGGGCCGATCGAGCCGCTGCTCAAGGACGAATCCATTACGGATATCCTGATCAACACCCACAAGCGCGTTTTCATAGAGCGGCGTGGCATCGTCGAAGAAACGCCGATCCGGTTTCGGGATGAGGCGCATCTGCTGCGTGTCATCAACAAGATCGTTTCGGCTATTGGCAGGCGTGTCGATGAATCGTCGCCGATGGTCGACGCGCGGTTGGAAGACGGTTCGCGCGTCAACATCGCGGTGCGGCCGGTCTCGGTCGACGGCCCGCTGGTGTCGATCCGCAAATTCTCGAAAAATCCCTATTCGCTCGAGCGTTTGATGGCATTCAATTCGATCCGTCCGCCCATGATCGAATTGCTGCGGATCGCCGTGCAGGCTCGCAAGTCGATCCTTGTTTCGGGCGGCACCGGCAGCGGCAAGACCACCTTGCTCAATGCGCTGTCGAGCTACATACCCTCCAAGGAGCGCCTGATTACCATCGAGGATGCGGCGGAGCTGCAATTGCAGCAGCCACATGTCGGGCGGCTGGAAACGCGTCCGCCCAATGTCGAGGGCAAGGGCGAGGTGCGCCAGCGCGAATTGCTGAAAAACGCCTTGCGCATGCGGCCGGACCGCATCATCGTCGGCGAGGTGCGCGGCGAGGAAGCCTTCGACATGCTGCAAGCGATGAACACGGGCCACGAAGGCTCGATGACCACCATCCACGCCAACACGCCGCGCGATGCGATCTCGCGGCTGGAACAGATGGTCGGCATGGCGGGCATGCCGATGACGCATGATTCAATCCGGGCGCAGATCGCATCCGCCATCGACATCATCGTCCAGACACAGCGTCTTTCGGACGGAGGCCGGCGTGTCACCTCCATATCGGAAATCACCGGGATGGAGGGCAATGTCGTCCAGCTTCAGGAAATCTATCATTTCGTCCGCCGAGAGGTCACAGCCGAAGGCAAAGTCGTCGGAGATTTTCGCGCAACCGGTGTCCGTCCGCGCTTCGCTCAGGAGGCGGCGACGCTCGGGCATCATTTTGCCAAGGATGCCTTCAACCCGCAGGTTGCCCTCTGATGCCGACGGGTCAAGCTCTGCTGTACTTCATCTACATGCTCGCGGCGGCCTCGGTCATTCTCGCCGGAGAGGCACTATATCTTTCGTTTGCCGGTCGCCGGTCGCGGATGGGCGTGATCAACCATCGGCTGAGGCGGCTGGCTGACGAAGCGCCAGCTGAACAGACCCTGCAAGGGTTGCTGCGCGAACGTGGGCTGACGGAGTCGGGTGATTTTCTATTTGGCATGATCTGGCTGAACAGGCTCTATACTCAGTCCGGTATTACTGGAAACCCGATATTTTTCGCTGCGACGTTTCTCAGCGCTGGACTGGCACTTGCGTTGCTGATGTCGATCTTGTTGCACTTCTCTGCCTTGGCGTCGCTCATCGTTTTTCTGGTAGTCGGATTCGGCCTGCCGCTTTTGGTTCTCCGCCGCGCCCGCAACAAACGAATTCTGAAATTTGCAAGACAGCTCCCGGATGCGCTGGACATGATCGTCCGTTCGTTGCGAGCTGGCCATCCGGCTTCGGTGGCGGTCGGGCTCGTAGCGCGGGAAATGCCGGATCCGCTCGGCACCGAGTTCGGCATTGTCTCCGATGAAATCACCTTTGGTCTGAGCATAGAGCAGGCCGTGCGAAAGCTTTCGCAGCGTGTCGGCTTCGAGGGCCTTCATCTGTTGTCGGTGGCGCTGTCGATCCAGTCCAAGACGGGCGGCAATCTTACCGGGATCCTGGCCAATCTCTCCGTGGTGCTGCGCGATAGGCAGAAACTCAGGATGAAGATTCGCGCGCTTTCGGGCGAGGGTCGTGTGTCGGCATGGATCATCTCACTGTTTCCGGTGGTTATGTTCCTGATCCTTCTGCTGCTCGCCCCGTCCTACTACGGCTCCGTCTGGGGCAGTCCGATTATCTTGCCAGTGTTCACGATTTTCGGGCTGTGGGCGCTATTGGGCGACTTTATCATGTACCGCATGGTCAATTTCGATTTCTGACGGGAGCGAAGCAAAAACTTGTTTTCGAACATCCAGGATCTGAGCGTTTTGATCTCTGTTGCCGTCTTTGTGGCGGCGGTTGCGTTGTTCCTGTTCGGCGCGCTTGTCTTCTTGCCGGCGTTGCAGACGCGGACGCTGGTCGCGCAGAGCCTGATGGCGGAAGGGATTGCCGATCGCCGTTCGCTCGCCGGACAGGAACTGCTTGCAAAAATTGCCGCGCAGCGGCCGGTCGACGCCTATTTCCGGTCGATGGAGAAGGAGCGGGACGAACCAAATGCGCTTGAGGCGAAGCTGTTTCGAGCCGGCTTCTATCAGGCCAGCGCTCCGCTCATTTACACCTTGTCGCGGCTTGGTGGCGTCTGTGTCGGCTTTCTGGCTGCCTATGCGCTCTTGTCGCGAGTGCTCCCACCTCAAATGCCAGGTTTCGTAGGTTTTGCCGGCTCAGCTCTGTTCGGGCTCGCATGCATCGTGGTTCCGGCCATCCTGCTCGATCGCTTCGAGAATGCGCAGAAGGAGATCTATCGCCGCGCCTTTCCCGATTTCATGGATATGATGATCACCTGTGCGGACGCGGGCATGAGCCTGGAGGCAGCGGTGGAGCGTGTCAGCAGCGAACTGGCAGGCACTCATAAATGGCTCGGCATCCAACTCGCGATCATGAATCTGCAGTTGCGTGCCGGCAAGCCGTTGCGCGAGGCGTTGCGCGACCTCGCCGACCGAATCGGGCTTGACGAAGCGCGGGCTTTGGCCGTGCTGTTTCGGCAGTCGGAAGAGCTCGGTACCAGCCTGACCGACGCTTTGCGTGTTTACAGCGAAGAGATGCGCGGACAGAGAATACTTCACGCCGAGGAGCGCGCTAACTCTCTGCCGGTGAAGATGATGATTCCGTTGGGCTTATGCATCTTCCCGGTGGTGATGATGGTGATCATGCTGCCGGTCATTATCCGAATGAAGGGCATTTTCTTTTAGTTGCGTGTATGATCTGATTCTAATATGAGGTCCGAGACCCTTGGGGGAATCTGTATGAAGAGGGCTATCGCGGCGGCGGCCTGTCTGTTGTTGGCAGTGCTTGCTGGCTGCCAGACGGCGGACCCCACCGATGGTGTCGTTCGCACCAACGAGCCGTCAAAAGGCGATGTGACGTCTTTTGGCGATGCTTTCGACGGGCTGAAGACGGTCAGCGATGTCGAATATTATGCCTCGGACCAGGCCGTTGCCGAAGCCAAGAATCAGTTCCGTGCCGAGAATTACGGCAATGCCGGCGCGCTGTTCTTCAAGGCCACGCAACTGGCGCCCAATGATGGTGGCGCCTGGATGGGACTGGCCGCTTGCACCGACCGGATTCACCGCTTCGACCTTTCCGACCGCGCCTATGCCAGGGCCTTCAAGCTGGTTGGCGCATCGCCCGAATATTACAACAATGTCGGCTATTCCTATTTGCTGCGTGGCAAGCTGCAGGACGCCCGCTCGAATTTCCTCAAGGCTTATGAGCTGGCGCCCAACGATCCGACAGTAGCCAACAATCTGAAGCTTCTGTCGTCGAGCGTGCAGAACATCGAGCGCTAGCATGCTGATTGTCGAAGCGCTGCTGCTGAAGGCTCTCGCCATCCCTCTGCTTGCCAGGATCGCATGGCTCGACTTCACGACGCAGAAGATTGCCAATCGCGATGTGCTGCTGCTGCTGTGCCTGGGCATGGGATCGCTGTTGTTGCTGCTGCTCAGATCCGGGTCCTGGTGGGACATGGGCTTGAGCGCGGTTGCCGGCCTCGTGCTGTTTCTTGCGTTGTTCCCGTTCTGGATATTACGCAAGATCGGCGCCGGCGACGTCAAGCTGATGGCGGTCGTCCCTTTTCTGACCGGCGGAACCGATCTCGTCGTGTTTTCCATGCTGCTGCTCGTTTTCGCCCTTGTCACTGCAATGGCCATGAAAAATCCGTTCCTGCTGCCCGCAGGCGCCTTCCGCGTCTATGTTCAGCATCTCGACCGGAAAGGCGTTGTGCCGTTCGGCGTGCCAATCTCGGTCGCGGCGATCTGTACGGTAACGTTCGTGATCTACAAAAGTGTGGTGCTGGCGAGCAGCTCTGGGATACTGGATCAGCTTAACTGAACGGCGGCAGCCCGCGCGCCGAACGGAAGCATTGGCCCCCAGGCGGGACTCATGGGCAACATCGACCAGAAAGCGAACGTCGCGCTGTGAGGGCTGAGCGCGATGATCAGGATGGCCGAAAGGGCAAGTGAGGTAGGTGCCAGGACGCGAAGCAGGGAAAGAAGTTTCGGCATCCGGTGATGATAGGCAGGCAAGATTAATTAAAAATGAAAGAGGCGCATGCGTTTACCCTTCGGAAATCATCTTCTTGCTGCAACATGGAAGTAGTGCTTAAATGCGGCTTGGCAGGGGGGAGGAATGTTAACCGAGGATTTTCTAGGGCGTATCGCCATCGTCTTTGTTATGACGATCCTGGCTGTATTCAGCGCGATTCCACTACTCGTCTATTTCCGCCAGGACACATCGGCAAGTTCGCTGGCCGTCGCTACCCAGGCGGCGGCGACGGTGTTTTTGCTATTGCAGGTTCTCATGACGGTCAGTCGCCTTCCACCGAAGGGAACAGCTCGAGGGATTGAACCAAGGATAACCTCAGTAGCGGGGACGTTTCTGATGTTGGTAGCAATGCTTCTGACGCCAGCGTTGGATAGCGAGGCAGCACAAGTGACGGCTCTTGGCCTCATTTTCATTGGGACGACCAGTTCGTTCATTTGCCTTTATTGGCTAGGCCGATCATTCTCTCTCATGGCTACGGCTCGGCGTCTGGTTACCACAGGCCCATACTCGATTGTCCGCCATCCTTTGTACATCTGCGAGGCAATATTCATTATTGGAACGGTCGTCTCGCATTTTTCGATGTTGATGATGGTCATAGCTTCGCTCCAGTTTCTTTTACAGTATCGACGCGCTAAAAATGAAGAAGCCATCCTGCGGCAAACTTTCCCCGAGTATAACGACTATGCGCGGCGTGTTCCCATGCTTTTGCCTCGGTTTCTTGGTAGGACAGGTATCAATCCAAGCGGTTAATAGTCAGCATCGGGGCCCACCCTGTTGATCTGGTCTTTGCAAATACTTCGTTTCGTTGCCGCGCTGATGGTCGTATATGTCCATGCAGCCCAGACTGCGGTTAAGGCCACCGGATCTAATGGTCTGTTGCCTCATGATTTTCAGGTGGCCGGCTACGCAGGCGTAGACATCTTCTTTGTCATATCGGGGGTGATTATTGCTAAGACGGCACCTGGTCTGACTTGGCGATCCTTCGCTTGGAGACGGTTCCGGCGCATTGTTCCGCTCTACCTACTGATCAGCATCCCGTATGCGATCGTCGCCTACAAAACCGGCTTCGGCTGGCGGGACGCGCTGGCGACGCTCCTGCTATGGCCAGCTACCGATCAAATGACCGCGCCCGCACTGCCAGCCGCCTGGACGCTGTGCTTCGAAATGCTGTTCTACGCCGCCGCCACCATCGTTCTCATCGACCGGCGACTGCTGCCGGGACTCGTTGGTATGTTCGGCCTCGCAATGATATTTCGCTCGGCGGGTCCAGTGCTGCAGTTCCTTGGCAACCCGCTGATCATCGAGTTCGGCTTTGGCGTCGTTCTCGCCTATGCACCTAGGTGGAAATCGGCGGTGTGGTGCCTGCCGGTCGGCGCTGCGGCGATGATCGCTGTCGGGTTCATTGGTTTAGCGCCGCAAGGGGGCACGATGGAGTTCCTCGCGGGCGATAACGGCTTCCAGCGTGTGCTGGTCTATGGTCTGCCGGCGGCGATGATCGTCTTCGGCACGATGCAGATCGATGCGCAGCCTAGCGTCTGGACGGTTCTCGGTGATGCCTCCTATATGCTGTATCTGATCCACACTCTGCCGATAACGCTGCTTTTGATGGTGTGGACGGCTTTTCCGATTTCTCCGGACCTTATCATCGTGATCGGCACAGCCACGTCAGTTCTTTTCGCTTGGCGGATGTACATTCGGTTCGAGTTGCCGCTGCGCAAATTCCTGCGCCGGCATGATCCCCATCAGAAGATTGGCTGCCGTCAACCTGGCTTGGCATTGCGGGATTGACGGATATGCTTCGATACTGGCTGCCCGATTATATGGGCCGTTGCCGGACGCATAGCGGGACCTTGGTCACGGCGCTCGATGCCAATCGATGTTTCATTCTGTCTCAGTAGCTGTGTAAAGATCTTGTCCAGAGATAAACAACCACAGGGGAAGACAATATGACACTTCACCTTTCGGCGGATGCCCCGGTTTCAGTCGCCCCGCAGAAATATCTCTTCGGTCCGTTCATCGATTTTTTCATGCTTGGTGGGAGCGCGTTCCTGCTGCTGCCAATCCTTTTCCTCGTGCCTCTTAAACACGAAGGTCTTGTGGCGGGGGTAACGCTCTTGCTCGCCAATCTGATAAACCC
>NZ_RZQG01000193.1:0-8014 GCF_003998635.1 Mesorhizobium sp. M7D.F.Ca.US.004.03.1.1 | reverse complement strand
GGTCGATATGGGCGCCGCCTACGGCCAGTATTTTCGCGGATTTCAGCATGCCGGCGATATGACCTTTGTTATTCCAGCCGCACAAGCGCTAGGCTGCGTGACGAAGCTTCGCATGCAAGGCAGCGATTCGGCAGATCGAAACAATCGAGCCGTCTGGCCCAATGCGGGATGCATCGTGAAACGAATCGTGAGACAAAAAAAGAACAAATCTGGATATTGATTGTTTTTCAGATATTTGACCCCTCTTGCCAAACGAGAACAAAAAAGGTACAAAATGGCAGGGATTACGGATTGTCCGGCCTTCATTGACGACCAAGGGGTGATGTATCATGGCTCAGAATTCTTTGCGGCTTGTAGAGGATAAGGCAGTGGACAAATCAAAGGCTCTGGATGCGGCGCTGTCGCAGATCGAGCGGGCTTTCGGCAAGGGCTCGATCATGCGGCTCGGCGCGAACGAGCAGGTCGTCGAGATCGAAACGGTGCCGACAGGCTCGCTTGGCCTCGACATCGCGCTTGGCGTCGGTGGCCTGCCGCGCGGCCGCATCGTCGAGATCTATGGGCCGGAAAGCTCGGGCAAGACGACGCTGGCCCTGCACACCGTGGCCGAAGCTCAGAAGAAGGGCGGCATCTGCGCCTTCGTCGATGCCGAGCACGCGCTTGACCCAGTCTATGCCCGCAAGCTTGGCGTCGATCTCGAGAACCTCCTGATCTCGCAGCCCGACACTGGTGAGCAGGCGCTGGAAATCTGCGACACGCTGGTGCGCTCCGGCGCCATCGACGTGCTGGTGGTCGATTCGGTCGCCGCGCTGACGCCACGCGCCGAAATCGAAGGCGAGATGGGCGATTCGCTGCCCGGCCTGCAGGCCCGCCTGATGAGCCAGGCGCTGCGCAAGCTGACCGCTTCGATCTCGCGCTCCAACACCATGGTCATCTTCATCAACCAGATCCGCATGAAGATCGGCGTCATGTTCGGTTCGCCCGAAACCACCACCGGCGGCAACGCGCTGAAATTCTACGCTTCGGTGCGCCTCGATATCCGCCGCATCGGTTCGGTCAAGGACCGCGACGAGGTCGTCGGCAACCAGACCCGCGTCAAGGTGGTCAAGAACAAGCTGGCGCCGCCCTTCAAGGTGGTCGAGTTCGATATCATGTATGGTGAAGGCGTGTCCAAGACCGGCGAACTGGTCGATCTCGGAGTCAAGGCCGGCGTGGTCGAGAAGTCGGGCGCCTGGTTCTCCTACAATTCGCAGCGTCTCGGCCAGGGTCGCGAGAATGCCAAGCTGTTCCTGCGTGATAACCCCGACACCGCGCGCGAGATCGAACTGGCGCTCAGGCAGAATGCCGGGCTGATCGCCGAGAAGTTCCTTGAGAATGGCGGCTCTGAAGGTGGCGACGACGGTTTCGAGGAAGAATCCGGCGCGATGTAACAGCTTCGTGCGCGATGCCGGCCGGAGTTCGGCCATAATCGCGTTCTATTATCTCAGGCTTATGTAATCGAGTTCCGAGTATTGCGTTTCGAAACCGTCGGCCCAGTGCCGGCGGTTTTGCGTTTTGGCGGCAAAACCAAGCGGGTTCGAACTGCCGGCAGGGGCCATGGATTGGACCAATTCCGTGTTTCTGGACAGGGTGAAGCGCGGCGGCTAAAAGGCCAAGTCCTATCTTCTAAAACGCAGAGCCCATTTCCGTCGGTTTGCCGGCGGCTCTTCCGAAAAGGCAGCATTCATGAGTGGCGTGAACGAAATCCGGTCGACATTTCTCGACTACTTCCGCAAGGAGGGTCACGAGATCGTCGCGTCGAGCCCGCTGGTGCCGCGCAACGACCCGACGCTGATGTTCACTAACGCCGGCATGGTGCAGTTCAAGAACGTCTTCACCGGCCTGGAGAAGCGGCCCTATTCGCGCGCCTCGACCGCCCAGAAGAGCGTTCGCGCCGGCGGCAAGCACAACGATCTCGACAATGTCGGCTATACCGCGCGCCATCTGACCTTTTTCGAGATGCTCGGCAATTTCTCCTTTGGCGACTATTTCAAGGAGCGCGCCATCGAGCTTGCCTGGAACCTGATCACCAAGGAGTTCGGGCTGAACAAGGACAAGCTGCTGGTCACCGTCTATCACACGGACGACGAGGCGGCCGGCTTCTGGAAGAAGATCGCCGGGTTTTCGGACGATCGCATCATTCGCATCGCGACCTCGGACAATTTCTGGGCAATGGGCGATACTGGACCCTGCGGGCCGTGCTCGGAGATATTCATCGACCGTGGCGAACACATCTGGGGCGGACCTCCCGGCAGCCCGGAGGAGGATGGCGACCGTTTCCTCGAGTTCTGGAACCTGGTGTTCATGCAGTATGAACAGGTGACGAAGGAGGAGCGCATCGACCTGCCGCGCCCGTCGATCGACACCGGCATGGGCCTGGAGCGCATGGCGTCCATCCTGCAGGGGGTGGAAAGCGTC
The DNA here is from genome assembly GCF_003998635.1 of Mesorhizobium sp. M7D.F.Ca.US.004.03.1.1. NCBI lineage: Bacteria > Pseudomonadati > Pseudomonadota > Alphaproteobacteria > Hyphomicrobiales > Phyllobacteriaceae > Mesorhizobium > Mesorhizobium sp. M7D.F.Ca.US.004.03.1.1. The sequence goes on along the minus strand of NZ_RZQG01000193.1, from coordinate 5,560 downwards.
TTCGAGACCGATCTGTTCCGTCATCTGATCGACGCGGCCTCGTCCGCCATCGGGCATGGTCCCGACAAGGAGACGGTCGCGTCCTTCCGCGTCATTGCCGATCATCTGCGCTCGTCCTCCTTCCTGGTGGCCGACGGCGTGCTGCCGTCGAACGAAGGCCGGGGCTATGTCCTGCGCCGCATCATGCGCCGCGCTATGCGCCATGCGCAGTTACTCGGTGCCAGCGAGCCGCTGATGTGGAAGCTGGTGCCGGCGCTGGTGCGCGAAATGGGCCAGGCCTATCCTGAATTGCTGCGCGGCGAACAGTTGATCACCGAGACCCTCAAGCTTGAGGAGACCAGGTTTCGCAAGACGCTGGTGCGCGGCCTCGGCCTGCTCTCCGAGGCGACGGAAACGCTGCATGCCGGCGACATGCTGGACGGCGAAACGGCCTTCAAGCTCTACGACACCTACGGCTTCCCGCTCGATCTGACACAGGATGCGCTGCGCCAGCGCAGCATCTCGGTCGATCTTGCCGGCTTCACCAATGCGATGGAGCAGCAGAAGGCCGAGGCGCGTAAGCATTGGGCTGGGTCTGGCGACGCGGCCACCGAGACCATCTGGTTCTCCGTGCGCGAGAAGGCAGGCGCCACCGAGTTCCTCGGCTACGAGACTGAAGCTGCGGAAGGCATCATCCAGGCGCTTGTCCGGGACGGCAAGACTGTCGACAGCGCCGGCAAGGGCGACGCGGTGGCGATCGTCGTCAACCAGACGCCGTTCTATGCCGAGTCCGGCGGCCAGATGGGCGACACCGGTATCATTTCAGGCGAAGGTTTTTCGATCGAGGTTTCGGATACGCAAAAGAAGGCTGATGGGCTGTTCGTCCATGTCGGCAAGGTGGCCAGCGGCACCGTCAAGACGGGCGCCGCCGTCGAGTTGAAGGTCGATCACGCGCGCCGCACCAGGCTGCGCGCCAACCATTCCGCGACGCATCTGATCCATGAGGCGCTGCGCGAGGTGCTGGGCAGCCATGTCGCGCAGAAGGGTTCGCTGGTGGCGCCGGAGCGCCTGCGCTTCGACATCTCGCACAACAAGCCCATTTCGCCAGAGGATCTCGAAGAGGTCGAGCGCATGGCCAACGAGATCGTCGTCCAGAACAGCCCGGTGTCCACGCGCCTGATGTCGGTCGACGATGCCATCGCCGAAGGCGCCATGGCGCTGTTTGGCGAGAAATATGGCGACGAAGTGCGCGTCGTGTCGATGGGCACCGGCGTGCATGGCGCCAAGGCCAACCGGCCCTATTCGGTCGAGCTCTGCGGCGGCACGCATGTCAGGGCGACCGGCGACATTGGCCTGGTGCGTGTCGTGTCGGACAGTGCGGTCGCCGCCGGCGTACGCCGCATCGAGGCGTTGACCGGCGAAGCCGCGCGCAGGCATCTCGATGAGCAGGACCGGCGTCTGAAATCGGTCGCCGCGACACTGAAGATCTCGCCGGCCGACGTGCCGGCGCGTGTCGAGGCGCTGCTCGATGAGCGAAAGAAGCTCGAAAAGGAACTGACCGAAGCGCGCAAGAAGCTGGCGCTGGGCGGCGGTGCTGCCGCTGGTGCGCCGTCGGAGAACGAGACCGTGGCCGGTGTCGGCTTCCTTGGCAAGGCGGTCTCCGGGGTCTCGCCCAAGGATTTGAAGCCGCTGGCCGATGCTGGCAAGAGTTCGCTCGGTTCCGGCGTCGTCGTCTTCGTCGGCGCCGGTGAGGACAACAAGGCGAGTGTTGTGGTCGCCGTCACCGACGATCTCGTCGGCCGCTTCAGCGCCGTCGACCTGGTGCGCGTCGCCTCCGCCGCACTGGGCGGGCAGGGCGGCGGCGGTCGGCCCGATATGGCGCAGGCCGGTGGCCCCGATGCTTCCAAGGCCAATGATGCGATTGCGGCGGTGAGGGCTGCGATCAGCGAGGCGGCGTAAACCAGCACCCCTCGAAGCGTGGCCGGCCTGACAGCCGGCTGCCTGGCTGACATCTGGAGGGTGCCGTGCCCACGCTGATCATGTATCAGGTAGACGCTTTTGCCGACCGGGCCTTTCAGGGTAATCCCGCCGCCGTCCTCATCCTGGAGGACTGGCTGGCGGACGATGTCATGCAGGCCATCGCGAACGAGAACAATCTGGCCGAGACCGCCTTTGCGCGGCGCAATGGCAAGGGCTGGGATTTGCGCTGGTTCACGCCGGTTCACGAAGTCGACTTCTGTGGCCATGCCACCCTGGCGATTGCCCATGTGTTGGCTTCGCAACACAATGTGGCTGACGACATGGCCTTTGCCACACGGGTAGGCGAGTTGCGGGTCTCCCAGCGGCAGGGCGCCTATCAGCTCGACCTGCCCTGTTTTCCGCCGCAACCTGTCGATGGCGAAACCGTATCGGCGCTGCGGGATATTTTGTCCCCGCATCCGGTTGCAGGCTTTCGTAATTTCGAGAACCTGTTCGTCGAGTTTGCCGATGAGCAGTCCGTGCGGTCCTTCGTTCCCGATTTGCTCAGGATCGGCGCCTTTCATCCGCTTGGACTGGTCATCACCGCGCGCGGGCAAACGCATGATTTCGTCTCCCGTTATTTCGTTCCCGGAGCAGGCATCCCCGAGGATCCGGTAACTGGCTCCATTCACGCGACGCTGGTGCCGTACTGGGCTGAAAAGCTCCGCAAAACCCATCTGTCAGCGTTCCAGTGCTCGCAGCGCGGCGGGCACCTTTTGTGCGACCTGGCCGGAGATCGTGTGCTGATCCTGGGTCGCGCCAAGACCTTCATGAAGGCGGAAATCTACCTTCCGGAATGAAGGTGGGCTCAGGCCGCCGGAGTGGTCGCGGCAAAGCTGGCGCGCGCTGAAATCCGGTCCCACCAAGCCTGGATTTCAGGAAATTCGGCCAGCAGCTTTTGCCCTTCACTGACTTTGAGAAAATAACCGATGATCGGCGCTGCGTGCAGATCGGCCAGTGTCAGCCGATCGCCCAACAACCACGGCCCCGGCGCTTTCAGCGAGGAAAGCGTCTGAAGCGCTTTGCTGGCCTGTGAAAGCCCGTTGGCGATCAGGGTCTCGTCGGGGGGCTCCCTCTCCAGCCGCTCGACGGCGACATCCCAGACCATCGACCTGTAGGCATAGGCGTCGAGCATGCCGATGATCTGGTTCATGGTTGCGCGGGCGCGAGCGTCCGTTGGCTGGAGATCTGGTCCTGCGAAAGCCTCGTCGACATAGCGCGCGATCGCGCTCGTCTCGAAGAGCCGAAACCCGTCATACGAGAACGCCGGGATGCGACCGAACGGATGGTGCTCGAAATACCAGGCGGGAATGCCCTCGGCGGCAAAGACATCGACCGGCACAAGCTCGTAGTCGATGCCTTTCTCCGCAAGCACGAGGCGGACGATGCGCACGTAGACGCTGTAATCCGCCCCGTGGACGGTGGGCTTGCCCATGCCGGTTGCCGGTCAGGCCATCGCCTTCTGCAGGTTCTCGTCGATCTTGTCGAGAAAACCCGAGGTCGAAAGCCAGGGCTGATCGGGGCCGATCAGCAGCGACAGGTCCTTGGTCATGAAGCCGGACTCGACCGTCTGGATACAGACCTTTTCCAGCGTGTCGGCAAAGCGCTTCAATTCGGCATTGTCGTCGAGCTTGGCGCGGTGGGCGAGGCCACGCGTCCAGGCGAAGATCGAGGCGATCGAGTTGGTCGAGGTTTCCTCGCCCTTCTGGTGCTGGCGGTAGTGGCGGGTGACGGTGCCGTGCGCGGCCTCGGCTTCCACCGTCTTGCCGTCCGGCGTCATCAGCACCGAGGTCATCAGGCCGAGCGAGCCAAAGCCTTGCGCGACCGTGTCGGACTGCACGTCGCCGTCATAGTTCTTGCAGGCCCAGACATAGCCGCCCGACCATTTCAGGGCGGAGGCCACCATGTCGTCGATCAGGCGGTGTTCATACCACAGCTTCTTCGACTTGAACTCGGCCTCGAATTCGGCCTCGTAGACTTCCTGGAAGATGTCCTTGAAGCGGCCGTCATAGGCCTTGAGGATGGTGTTCTTGGTCGACAGATAGACCGGATAGTTGCGCAGCAGGCCATAGTTCAGCGAGGCCCGCGCGAATTCGCGGATCGAGTCGTCGAGATTGTACATGGCCATGGCGACGCCGGCGCCCGGTGCGTCGTAGACGTCATGCTCGATGACCTTGCCGTCCTCGCCGACGAACTTGATCGTCAGCTTGCCCTTGCCGGGAAAGCGGAAATCGGTGGCGCGGTACTGGTCGCCGAAGGCATGACGGCCGACGATGATCGGCTTGGTCCAGCCAGGCACCAGGCGCGGCACGTTCTTCATGATGATCGGTTCGCGGAAGATCGTGCCGCCGAGGATGTTGCGGATGGTGCCGTTCGGCGACTTCCACATCTTCTTCAGCTTGAACTCCTCGACGCGCTGCTCGTCGGGGGTGATCGTCGCGCATTTCACGCCGACGCCGTATTTCTTGATGGCGTTGGCCGAATCGATGGTCACCTGGTCGTTGGTGGCGTCACGATGCTCGATGCCGAGGTCGTAATATTCGAGCTTGAGGTCGAGATAAGGGTGGATCAGCTTGTCCTTGATGAACTGCCAGATGATACGGGTCATCTCGTCGCCGTCGAGTTCGACGACCGGGTTCGCCACCTTGATCTTCGCCATGGAAAGAATGCCTCGTTGCTGGGAAATAGGACGGCCTTGCCCACGTGGCGTTCGACCGGGAGATGCCGCCCGTATATCAAAGCGTTTTTGGCCACGCAAACGGCGATCGGTCACGAATGTGAGGCCCTGGCCTCCATCATTTGCGAATGCTTCATTTTCGCGGCTGAATATGGCAGGGGACGCTGAAATGCCGCAAACAGCAGTTCATTGACAATCATGCCAGCCACTGAAGACGCCATGACCATTCCAGCCACCGGCCCGGCGATCATCCTGGTCGAGCCGCAGCTCGGTGAGAACATCGGCATGGTCGCGCGCGCCATGGCCAATTTCGGTCTGTCGGAGCTGCGTCTCGTCAACCCTCGTGACGGTTGGCCGAGCGAGAAGGCACGCGCGGCGGCCAGCCGCGCCGATCATGTCATCGACGCTGTCACCGTCTTCGACGATCTGGCCTCGGCGCTCGCCGACCTGAACTTTGTCTTCGCCACCACGGCCAGGCAACGCGATGGCTTCAAATCCGTGCGCGGGCCGGTGGAAGCGGGCAGGGTGCTACGGGCTCGTCACGTACTGGGCCAGCGCACCGGCATCCTGTTCGGGCGCGAGCGCTTCGGCCTCTACAATGACGAGGTCGGCCTTGCCGACGAGATCGTGACCTTTCCGGTCGATCCCGATTTCTCCTCGCTCAACATTGCCCAGGCCGCGCTGCTGATGTCCTACGAGTGGATGAAGTCCGGCCTGGAAGACGAGACGAAGACCAATTTTTCCGGTCCGGACATGAAGCCGGCAAGCAAGGAAGAGCTACACGGTCTGTTCGCCTATCTCGAAGGCGCCCTGGAAGCGCGCGGCTATTTCCGGCCGGCACCGAAGAAGCCGAAAATGATCGACAATCTGCGCGCTGTGCTGACG
>NZ_RZQG01000192.1:0-8014 GCF_003998635.1 Mesorhizobium sp. M7D.F.Ca.US.004.03.1.1 | reverse complement strand
GCGCGGGTTGGCTACCGCATTCCCGATTGTGCGTCCGGGGCTGTTCCTATCTTACTGCGGGCGTCGGTCGATTTGCCGGCCACAAAGCGTCTGACGGGCATTCCCCTGCCGTGGTCCCGCCTCCGCCCATGCGCGATATGTGCGCCATCGCGGCGAGCGATCAGGTGACGCGCGCCTCCCTTGCGACTGCCCACATAAAGCCGACCAGTTCACGGGCGATCGCGGTGCAGACGACCGTTGTCCGTTTGCCCCGAGCGCTCAGCATGCGGTAGCGGGCTGTCAGGCGGGACTGCGCCTTCCAGGCGATCTCACGCACCTTCGGTGACGCCTGCTCCAACCGGTATAGCTTCGCCTTCCCGACCTTGGGCGGATGTCGATAGGTCCAGGCGCTCTCGACCAACATGTGGCGAACCCGACCGTTGCCTGCCTTTGTGATGCCGCCGCGCCGGACTGTCTCCCCGGTTGAGCGCTCGCCGGGGACCCGACCGAGATATCCCATGAGCTGGCGTGGGCTTTCGAACCGGCTGGCGTCGCCGACTTCGGTGACGAACGTCACGGCGACAATTAGGTCTACCCCACGCAATGTCTGAAGCGCCCACACGATCGGTGCCAGCGACCAGGCCGGGACGAACTCTTCGATCACACGCTCCAGCCGCTCGACCCGCTCTTTCGAGACGCGCACCGCCTCGACCATCTCCTGGAGTGCGATCTGATGCGCGGGATGATCGAACCTTGTTCCTGAAGCCAGCGTAGATAGCGCATCGTCCAGCTCTTCTTTCGCGGATAGCTACGGCCGTGCTTGAGCATGAATGCGCTCACCTGCTGGCGATGGACCCGCAGCGTCTCGACCGCGCCCGCCCGCGCGCGAACAAGATCCCGTATGGACTCGTGCCCTTCATCGGGAACCCACACCGCGGTCAGCTCGCCGGCGCGCAATAGTCGGGCAAGGGAAATGGCGTCTCGACGGTTCGTCTTCACCCGATCGCCGGGCTTCCTTGGTATCAATGATGGTGCAACCACGGTGCACTCGTGCCCGAGCGACCGGATCAGGCGATAAAGGCCGTACCCGGTCGGCCCAGCCTCATAGCAGAAATGCACGTAATCAAAGCGGCTGGCGATCCGGCCTATGACCCGCCGCATGCTGGTCGCCGACGCGTCGACCTCACCGAAGAACCGAACCTCTCCTTCCCGGCCTGCCTCCGCAATCGCAATAGCGTTCTTAAGCTTCGCAACATCGATTCCGACAAATGCTTCTCTATAATCCGCCACGGCTCGTCCTCCTGTGGTGAGGATCGGCTCGGCCCGTCCGAGCAACCCTCGGACGCGCAGTGTAGGGCGAGCCACCTCATCGGCAGAGGCGGACATACGGTCTTACTGTCAAGACGCTGACGACCCAGAATCGCCGGGCGCTGCTGACGGCCCTCAAGTCGCTTCAGGAAAAGGCCATCGCCATCGAGAACGACATCCGTGGCCTGTTTCGTAACTTCGGTCTCAAAGTTGGCATTGTCGACGGCCGGCAAATTCGCGGATCGCATCCGGGACCCTTCCGGTGACATTCCGGAACTCGAGACATCATGGAGACGTTGCTCACCGCCCGTCGGAAACTTTGCGAGCAGTTCACGGTGCTACACGAAAGACTGTTGTCGATCGTGAGGGGTGACACGGTTTGCAGGCGGTTGATGACCGTGCTGGGCGTCGGCCCTATCGTTGCACTGGGTTTCAACGCCACGGTCGATATTCCTGCCCCCTTCAGGAATTCGAAGGACGTGGGGCCGTATCTCGGTTTGACGCCGCGGTTACATCAATCAGGCTAGGATAATCGCGTCGGCAGGTCAGCCTAGGAAGCTTGAATGGGATTGACTTCAACACGCCGAATAGACAAGTCCAGGCATTTGGTGGAGCGGATTGAGAGTGAAGCGCTCGGGCTGGGAAGCCCATGCCTTGCAGATGAACTCGTAGGGTGAGACCTTTGAGGGCCTTCAGCCTGCGGCCGAAATTTGTAGGCCGCAACAAAGTCGGCAAGATGCCGACGCAGTTGGTCATGATCGTCGTAGTGGAAACGCTTGCCCGTCGCGTCCTTGATGGTGCGGTTCATTCGCTCGACCTAGCCGGTGGTCCAAGTATGCTTTGGCTTCGTGGTTCGAAGCACAGCGCGACGATGCGGCCCCCGAACGTGCTTGCGGGCTTCCTGGCGCCGCGACGAGCGCTTGCAGGCGCTGACGGTCGCTGGCCAAAACGGTGAAGGGGGATGCTATTGCGCATGCATCTAACTCGCACGCCAAACCGCAAAACGGAATCCCGAAATCGGACTCTTTTGATCCGATCAATCCACTATGAGACGCCGATTCCGAAATAGCGGGTGTGGGCGACATTGAGGATGCGATTGATCAAGCTTACGAAGCTGTGTCCGCCGGCCGTTGCAGCTGTGCCATAACTGGAGTGTATACCAAGGGCCGGCACCGAGTTCATCTCTAGGACAAACGGTTGGCCTGAGCGATCGATCCGGAAATCGACGCGGGCATAGTCCCGGCAGTGGCAGGCACGGAAGGTCGCAACCGAAATATCCCGTAACATCGTCTCAAGCCCGCTCTCGATTTTCGCCGGGCAAATCTTGGGCACCGCTGCGGCCGCCACGTACTTCGCATCCCAATTCATAACACGCGTTTCGCGGTCACCGAAGTCCTGCTCCACTAGAGGCAAAACTTCGGGCTCCCCGTTTCCGAGCAACGCAACGCAGATTTCCCGCCCCTCGATGTATTCCTCCACTAGCGCATCCTGAGCATGCTGCGTGACGATCACTTCGACGGCCTGCCGCAACTTAGAGTGTTCATGTATGATCTGCAATCCGAAGCTGCAGTCCTCCTCCCGCGGCTTCACTACCACTGGGAATCTCAGGTCGCCGGTGTTCTCGGTGCCGCGACGCATCACGCGAAAGTTCGGAGTCGGCACGCCCTGATCGCGGATGAGCATTTTGGTAATGACTTTGTCTCCCGTCAGCCCAATCCCGAAGGGGCTACATCCAGTGTATGGAACACCGGCCATCTCAAGCATGGCAGGAACATGAGTGTAACGCTTTTCGCCCTGAATTCCCTCCGCCAAGTTGAAGACCATTCCCGAGGGGCGACCTTGCGGATCAGGTGGCATGAACCGCTCGAGACTGGCGAGCAGTCCTTTATCGCCTTCACACACTACCGTCTCGTGGCCGCCCTCTTGAAGTGCCGCCACCACATCTTCCAACGTGCCGCTATGCGGCCAAGGCTGCGGCGGCTGCGGACAAGGCTGACCGAACCGGTTAATCACACCGTTGAAATCACTGTTCGTTACGATGGCTACTCGCATGAGCTATCTCCTTTGACGTTTGTCTGCTGTCACGAAACCAATGAAAACTGGATGGAGGCCAACCGCTATATCAACATTGACGACCTGCACGAGTACAAGAGGCTCGAAGCACCATGGCTGACCCTTTTCACAACCCCCTCCACAAACATAGGTCCACCACCCGGTTCCCTCTCCGGTTCCCGACCCTTTCCGCTGGCGGTGCTCTTTTTGCCCAAGTAGCTCGAAAGACGGCGAGTTGGGTTGCGGTACCATCAATAAAGCCTTATGCAGGGTTTATGCCAAAACAGATGATAACCGGCGGATGAGAGCGCTCCGACGCGAAATGATCGCTTCAAAAACCGTGCCAACCTCGCAAAATGCACGTCGGCCAGTGCTTTGAGTTTGATATCAAACTTACGGTCATATCAGGTACTAAACTGGCCCGCACAACCACTATGTCGCAGGCGCGACAAAATCCGACAGAGATCGTATCCCAGGGGACGAGCGGCGACCCATCCGCAGTCTTTTGACGCTCGCCGGTCCCTTACATCGAGCCCTGGCGTCCAGAATTGAAGTTGGGCGAAGGCGATCCGCATAATCGTATGCCCGGCCTGGCCGGCTTCAACGTGCGAGCGCTGCAGCAGTTTCAACAATGATGGCGAGTCGGCATAAATCTTCTTGAGAGGCTGGCGCTTAATCCCGGAACAAACGCGGCAATCAGCACTTCGCCTTGCTCATTTCGATGACGGCCATAGTGTTATTGCGCGCTTCAAAAGCTGGACAGCGATTCCGCTAATTCCCGGACAGCGTTTTCACAAAAGTCCGACAGTTCGTCGAGGTTGGTCCTCGGCAGCCTGGTTGCTGTAGGGCTGATTGATTTCGGTGTTCTCGGAGTCGGTCAAGAGGGCCGAGGCTTTTTTCTTCGGATGCTCTCGCCCTGAAGGGCGATGCGGTGTGCATTGTGCACGAGCGGTCGTGTATAGCGTCGGCGACCGTGCTGTCGTTAATAAGGTCGTGCCAGCTTGCCACGGGGACCTGGGCGGTGATCAGGGTGGATTTTCTCTGATAGCGCTCCTCGACGATTTTCGAAGAGGTGGAAGCGCTGCTGATCGGAGAGAGCATGGTTGCCGAAGTCGTCGTGGATGAGCCAAGTGGACACGGGTGAGCTTGTCGATGAGGCGGGGAAAGGAACCATCGATGCGTCGCTCTCGAACAGGATAACAGTGCGGCTTCGGAAAAGTCCGGACAGGCTTTCCGGTAATCTCAATGATGAGATCCGCGCCCGCCGTTCCAAAAAAAGGTTCGGCACGAAGCCCGCATTTTTTGCACTGGGCTTACGGCGTGCTGATCCACTGTTTCGTCATTACTATTCCCGAGCCTTGCAACCGAGCCGGAAGCGTCAGGCGAATGCAGGATTCCTGCGCTCGTAGAGCGTCCCAGCTTGGTCAGCACAACCTGACGATACGCGCCATCTTGGCGGCAAAGGCATTTGACGCAGCTGAATTGTCACGATCAGACGGCAGTTGGATCCTCATTGGATGGCCAGTGTTGCAAAAATCACAGGCTGGAGATCGGACTTGCGCCCTGGTGAATTTCCGCCACCGCATCGGGGTCGGTCTTCAACCCGGCAACTTCGACTTCCCAATTATAATAGAGACCGCGGCCGGGGCTTTGGCGGAGAGGGTCAGTCCTGGCGATGCCTCTCTCGAGCCGGCCTACATTGCAGCTGCCAGGCGGTTGGTTGAGCGCGGAGCCGTCGCGATAACCAGGGACTGCGGCTTCAGTATCTGGTGCCAGGCTGCACTGGCCACGTCTGTCAAACTTCCCGTGGCCATGTCGAGCCTGCTACTGGCGCCCACGCTCCTCCGGCAGCTTCCGGCCGGCGCAAAGCTCGCCGTCTGGCCGCAGACTCAAGACACTGCGGCGAAGAGCTGCTGGGCATGGATTCATCCGCAGGGGCAAGAGTAGCCATCGGCGGCATCGAAGGTAATACGCGGCCGGCTAGTGTTACCGAAATGGAGTCCCCGGGTTGCAGTCTGTGTCGCGACTTCGCGCCGCACATCCCAAGATTGACGCACTCCTATTTGAATGTACATTGTCCCCGATGGTGACGTCAGCAATCCGTCGTAGGACAGGACTGCCCATCTATGACGCCGCGCCCCTTTATCGAATGACATTCGCGTCCGTGGCTTGACCGCTTGGAGGCCGTCAGGTGCTTGAGCGCGGCAGTCTCAAGTTTTAAGGGGTGGCAGCGTGGAATCTGCTCCTCGCGAAAGAAGGAAGCCCCAGGCGACTTTCGATCGTATATGCCGCGGCTAGGACGGAGGTGTCGGAATAGCGCGCGCCGACCAGTTGTAGCCCGACGGGCAGCCCTTGATCATCCAGGCCCGATGGAATCGATGCTGCTGGTTGCTGGGTCAAGTTGAAAGGGTAGGTGAAGGGCGTCCAGTCCACCCACCCCTTGTAACTATCATCCGGCACATTTCGCCCGACGGGGAACGGCGCGATAGGCATCGTCGGTGTGACCAAGAGATCGTAATTTTCGTGGAACTTCGCCATCAGAGCGGAGAGCTCGAACCGCATCGCCTCAGCTTCCTGAAATTCGGTAAGGGTGATCTTCAGCCCGCGTTCGGCACCTTCCAGAAAGCCAGGATCTAGTAATTGTCTTTGCTGTTTGTTCATTCGTGACACAATACGGGCGGCGCCAGCGAACCAGAATGTAGAAAACACCTCCACCGGATCCGCAAATCCCGGATTGACTTCGGCCACCTCGGCCCCAAGAGCTCGAAGCTGGTCGATCGCATTATCGGTAACGTTTTGGATATCTCGCGCCACCTTGACATAGCCGAGGTTCCGACTGTAGCCGATCCGCAGGCCCCTGATGGTGGTCTTTGCTGGATCGGGGTCGAGACCTAGGTACGCCGGACCCGCATAGCCATCGCGAGCGTCCTTTCGTGCAATCACATTCATCATCAGGATCGCATCCGCAACGGTGCGGGTCACCGGCCCCAAATGAGACAGCGTTGTCATGGCGCTAGCTGGCCATTGCGGAACGATGCCGAAGGTTGGCTTGAAGCCGAAGGTCCCCGTGAAGCTCGCCGGTATCCGGATTGATCCCCCGCCGTCGCTACCCTGATGAAGAAAGCCAAGGTTGAGCGCAGCCGCAACTGCCGCCCCTCCCGACGACCCGCCTGGTGTCAGGTCAGGATTCCAGGGATTGCGGGTGATCCCGTAGACCGGGCTGTCTGTTACCCCTTTCCAGCCAAATTCTGGAGTGGTTGTCTTGCCCAGGATAACGCCACCGGTCTCACGGATACGGGCTGGAACAGGGGCGTCTTCAGTCCAGGGTCCCTCGGTGCTGCCGGACAATGAGCCACGTCTTGTCGGCCAGCCTCGTGTCAAGGTGAGGTCTTTGATGGTGGCCGGAATGCCATCTAGTACTCCGGCTGGTTCCCCCTTCATCCATCGACCCTCCGAGGCCCGGGCAGCAGACCTGGCCCCTTCGTGGTCGACGAGGCAAAATGCGTTCAGCGCCGGGTTGTTGGCGTCGATGCGGCTGAGACAGTCATCGACGACTTCAACAGGCGAGAGCTGCCGCCTTCGGTAGAGTTCCAGGCATTCGCACGCCGACAGACCCTCAAGAGATGTTGGCACGGATGAACGAGTTTTCATTTTACGAGGTCCGCTACATTCAAGCCTGGCATAAGACGGCAGTTATTCATTCGTTCTGCGGCCCTTGTCAGACCGATCATCAAGACGTCGGACGGGATCCCAACGTGTTCTCTACGAGCTTGATCCAGTACGATGTTCCATAAGGAATCGCCTCGTCGTTGAAATTGTAGGCAGGGTGATGCAGGCCGGCGCTGTCACCGTTCCCGCACCAGACGAAAGCACCCGGCCGCGCCTGCGCCAGGAAGGAGAAATCTTCCCCCCCCATTACCGGTGGCGTCTCGAGCACATTGTTTTCACCGGCCACGCCCTTGGCCGCGCTTCTCGCAAGGTCGGTCTGCTGGACCTCATTGAAGAGAATTGCGTCGAAGCTCTGAAATTTAATATCTATCTTCGCGCCGGTTATCTGGGCGATGCCGGCGACCACTTCGCCCACCCGCTCCTTCACGAACTTGCGCACCTCCGGCTTTAGCGTCCGCATGGTGCCCACCAACTCCGCTGTTTGCGGAACGACGGGGACTAGTCTCTGCCCGGACTGGAACTGGTGGAACGAAATTCCTGCCGAGTCGACAGGGTCAATGTTCTGAGCCAGGATATGCTGCAGGGCCGTCACAAGCTGAGCGCCGACCAGAATCGGATCGATGCATTCATGAGGCCTTCCAGGGTGCCCCCCTCGCCCTTCAATGCTAATTTCTATGCTATCAGTTGCCGCCATCACTGGACCTTGCCGGATTCCGAAGACACCTACCGGCAAGCCCGGACGATTGTGCATTCCGTAGATGTGCTCGATGCCGAACCGCTCCATCAAACCGTCATCTAGCATGGCAACGGCGCCGGTACCGATCTCCTCGGCAGGTTGGAAGATCATGACCGCCGTTCCAGCGAAATTCCGAGTATCGGCAAGATAGCGCGCGGCACCCAACAGCATCGCGGTGTGGCCGTCATGCCCACACGCATGCATCAAGCCCTTGTTCTTGGACGCATAGGGCAGATCGGTCGCTTCGTTGATCGGCAGCGCATCCATGTC
>NZ_RZQG01000191.1:0-8018 GCF_003998635.1 Mesorhizobium sp. M7D.F.Ca.US.004.03.1.1 | reverse complement strand
TCGCCGGGCCGGCGGCTTGTGCGCCGCCGTCACCCTTCTGGCTGACATTCTGCATGACGCCGGTATCGGTGGCGATTTCCGAAAGCACCGCGTAGGGATCGGCGAACAGATGCTCGTCGGAGTGTTCCGCCTGCGGGAGTTCTTGCTTGTCCTGTTTGCGTTCCGCCGAGCCATCGCCGTCCTGGCCGGCCTTGCTGGTCGCCTTCTTCGGATTGTCGGCCGTTGTCCCGATCGCGCGCGGACCGTCGCCGAGGTCCTCCAGGCCCTTGCGGCTCGAATTGCGGTCGACCAGCTTGACCGGGTTGAAGTAGCTGGCGACGGCTGCCTTGGTCTGCTCGTTGGCGGCGTTGATCAGCCACATGACCAGGAAGAAACACATCATGGCCGTCATGAAGTCGGCGAAGGCGATCTTCCAGACGCCGCCATGGTGGGCCTCGTCATGATCGTCATGACCACGCCGCACGATGATGATTTCGTGGGGCGTGTGTCCGGCTTCGGCCACGCTCATGCCAGAACCTCAGAGAGGGTCGTCGACCATTCGGCCATGCGTGTCTCGAACACCGCTTCGTCTATGGCGACGGTGAGGTCGAAGCCTGGTGCCTCGACGAAGTCGAGATTGGCCGCGCGCGGCCCGAGCGATGCCTTCAGTGTTTCGAACAGCGAGAGCGGACCGCGCACGACGATGCGCACCGCTTCGGCATCGCCGACCGCTTCGTGTATCGCGCTGGCGAGCACCTCGATCGAGCGTTTCTGCAGATCGTCGCTGACGATGCCGCCGATGATGCGGGCGACCGTGGCGGCGACAAGCCCGGTCACGCGTGCCTCCATGGCATCGATGCGTGACGAGACCGCCTTGCCGACATCGTCGCCGAGGCTTTCGAGAAATACCCTTGCTTCGTCTGCATTGGCCTGGCGTTCGGCTTCGAGCGCGGCATCATGCGCAGCCGACAGGCGCGCCTCGAGCGCCGCTTCAGCCTGGGCAACCGCTTCCGCGATCAGCGTGCCGATATCGGCTTGCGGCGCTGGCGTCTCGGGCTTGTGTTCGGGATCGACTGCCGCCCGGGGCTGGCCGGCGCGTTGCGCGCGGGTGCCGAAATCAGGCAGAAGGTCGAAGAGGGCTGCGGAGGGCATGGCTTACACCGCAACTTCCTGGGCAGCCCATTTGCGCAGGATCTGCGCCGTGCGCTCCTCGTTGAGGTCGACCATCCGGGCAAGCCGATCCTGCGGCGCCGGCCTGATCTTCTGGCGAAGATCGTCGAGCGGCGTCGGACCTGGGCGCGAGCCGGGCAAGGCGGCAACCGCGGCATTGTCGGTGGCGGCAGTTGCTTCCGGCGTCGGCAGCGAGCGCTGGACGTCATCGAAGCTGGGGCCTGACAGGGCCGGTGTTGCCTTTGCCGTCAGCGCCGACGCCATCGGCCTCAGGCCGAAGAAGGCGACCAGGAACACCACGACGATGAAGGCGCCGGCGTTGATCAGGGTGCCGGTATGCTGGCCGATGGAATCGAGCATTCCAGCCTGCGGGATCGCCTCGCCGTCCAGCCCGTCGATGAACTCGACCGCCGACACGTCGATGACGTCGCCGCGCTTTTCGTCCAGGCCGGTGGCGGAGGTCACCATTTTCTGGATGTCGGCCACGCGCTTGGCAATCTGCTCCGGCGTGGCGTCCTTGCCGAGTATGGTCATCAGCCGCTGCTGGTTGACGACGACGGCAATCGACATCTTGGTGACGCTGTAGCCGTTGGAGACGGTGGCGATCTTCTTCGAATTGATCTCGTAATTGGTGATCTCTTCCCTGCGGTCGTTCTGCGACGAGGATTGCGGTCCATCGGTGGCGGTTGCCTGGGTTTCGGGCAGGTTCTGCTCGACGCTGGCCGGGGTGGAAGCCTGCTTCTGGTTGTTGTTTTCGTTGGCACGCACCGACTGCACCGAGCGCTCGACGCGCGAGTTCGGATCGAAGATGGTTTCTTCCGTCTGGCGGGTGTCGGTGTTGACTTCGGCCTTGACGCTGGCGCGGAAATTGTCGGGGCCGAGATAGGCCGTCAGCGCGCGGCGGATGTTGTCGCCGATCTGCGCCTCGACAGTCTGCTCGACGCCGAGCGTGCGCGCGGCGCTGGTGTTGGAAGGATCATCGCCCGCGGCCAGCAGATTGCCGCTGGAATCGAGCACCGTCACCTTGTCGGCCGACAGGCCGGGGACGGCGGCGGCGACGAGATGGCGGATCGACATGGCGCTCTTCTCGGCGTCGATGCCGGCGTAGCGGATGACCACAGAGGCGGAGGGCTGCTGCTCGTCGCGGCGGAAATTGGCGCGCTCGGACATGACGATGTGCACGCGCGCCGCCTTGATACCCGATATCGACTGGATGGTGCGCGCGATTTCGCCTTCCAGCGCGCGCACACGGGTGATCTGCTGCATGAAGGAGGTGAGGCCGAGCGAGCCGACATTGTCGAACAATTCGTAGCCGGCATTGGCGCTGGTCGGCAGGCCCTTTTCGGCAAGCAGCATGCGCGCCTGCGCGGTGGTGCCGGCCGGCACCAGCACCGAAGTTCCGTCGGCGCCGACGTCGAAGCCGATGCCGGCTTCGCCCAGCACCAGGCCGATCTGGTTCACGTCGGCGCGGTCGAGCCCGACATAGAGCGTGTCGTAGGCAGGGCGGTTGAGGTAGACCGAGGCGATGCCGATGACGCCCATCACCAGAACGGCGATACCCGCCAGCATGGCGAGGCGCTTCACGCCAAATCCGCGGAGATTCGAGATGATGCTCTGGATCTGTTCCGGCACGGTTCAACGACTCCCAGCATGATTGTCCGCCGGAACAGTAGTCCTCGAAGCTTGTGCGAAAATGAAATCGGGCCGCGCTTGCGGCGCGGCCCGTCAATCGAAGTGCGAAAAGGAGGGCGGGATGCGAAAGGAGGGCGCCGGTGGCGCCCGCGATTAGTTCTTGAACAGCGACAGGATCGACTGCGAGGCGCTGTTGGCGATCGACAGCGACTGAATGCCGAGCTGCTGCTGCACCTGCAGCGCCTGCAGGCGGGGCGATTCCTTGTTCATGTCGGCATCGACGAGCTGGCCGACGCCGCGGTCGATGGAGTCCATCAAGCTCTGGGTGAAGGTCTTTTGCAGGTCGATGCTGCTCTTGGCCGAACCGAGGATGGTGGCGGAGTCGGTCAGCTGGGCCATGACCTTGTCGATCCTGGTCACCATCTGCGTGATGATGTCGTCGGTTACCCCGGCCGCCGTGATGTCGAGGTTGTAGGCGGAAATATTGTCGACCCTGGCCACCACCGCTCCCGCCGCCGTCTGGCCATCGCTGTTTGCGGCGATGTCCGTTTTTCCGAGCGCGAGCGCGGCCGCATAGGCGTTGTCATACAGGGTCTGGGCGGCCCCAGTGGCATAGATGGAGGTCTGGCGATCGAGGGTGCCGTAGTTCTTGACGTCGGTGGCCAGGCCGTAGTCGAAAAGCTTGGTGCCCTCGACATCGATGTTGATCGTTCCGATCGAGATGGCGCCGGATGAGGAGCGATTGAATGAGGACACGATCTGCGAGTCGGGCTGGACGCCGTCATTGGCGGCCGCGACCTGCTTGGAGGTCACCGCAAGGAAATTCGAGCCCGAGAAGGTGGCCGCATCGGCAAAGGACTTCATCTGCGCCTGAAGCGCCTTGATCTCGGTCTGGGTTTTTGCCTTGGCTGCGTCCGTCTGGCCGACGGTCGAAAGCAGCTTGGTCTTGATCTGGCCGATCGTTGTCAGCACATTGTTCATGCCGGTGTAGGCGGTATCGACTTTCGAGGCGCCGAGGCCGAGTGCATCCTGCACCGTCGACAGGGCCTGGTTGTCTGAGCGCATCGTGGTGGCGATCGACCAATAGGCGGCGTTGTCCGAAGCCTGCGAGACGCGGTAGCCTGTCGATATGCGAGCTTGCGTCTGCTCGAGTGACTTGTTGGTGGCGCTGAGGCTTTGAAGTGCGGTTAACGCCGAAGCGTTGGTCATGATGCTCGCCAAGAAAGTCGCTCCTTCTCAAAACCGACATGCTCAGACATGCCGGATAGGCCTGTTCAACGGTGGTATCGTGCCGGTAGGGCCGATTCGCCAACTGTTGTAAGCTATTGGTTAACCATAACTAGCGCGACATGGTTAACAGCCTGTTAAACGCTGGCCTTCGAGAGTTAAGGACCGAGGGTTGCGTGGGGCTGGAGCAAACGCAAATCGGGCCGCGCTTTTGGCGCGGCCCGATTTTTTAGTGCGAACTGTGGTAGAGCGGAGGCGATTAGCCGCGGAAGAGCGACAGGATCGACTGCGAGGAACCGTTGGCGATCGACAGCGCCTGGACGCCAAGCTGCTGCTGGACCTGCAGCGCCTGCAGACGGGTCGATTCCTTGTTCATGTCGGCATCGACGAGCTGGCCGACACCGCGATCGATGGAGTCCATCAGGTCCGAGGTGAAGGTCTTCTGCAGGTCGATACTGCTCTTGGCGGCGCCAAGCGTGGTGGCGGAGTTGGTCATGTCGGCGAGCGCGGAGTCGATGACGGTCAGCATCTGCTGGATCTGATCGTCGCCTGCAGCTTTGCCCGTTGCGGTGTCGAAGATCTTCAGGCTGGCGGCCGAATAGGTGTCGGTGGCCGTTGCAGCAGCGCCCAGGGTCACGGCCACGGCCGTGAGGGTGGCCACACCGGTGGAGCCGGTGCGTTGCGAGTCAAGGATGCCCTTTGCGAGTGTCGCGGTGGTGCCAGCTTCATACAGCTTGATGTTTTCCACCTTGACGTCGATGGTCGAGATCGAAGATGCGCCGGCCGCGTCACGGTTGAACGCCGAAAGGATCTTCACATCGGCAGCCGTCGTGGCTGTGGCGCCGCTGTTTACGGACAGCATGTTGGTGCCGGAGAAGGTGGCGCCGTCGGCGTAGGACTTCATCTGCGCCTGAAGAGCGGTGATTTCGACCTGGGTCTTTTCCTTCGAGGCATCCGTCTGGCCGTAGGAAGCCAGCAGCTTGGTCTTGATCTGGTTGATGGTGGAGATCGCGCTGTTCATGCCGGTGTAGGCGGTGTCGACCTTCGAGGCGCCGAGGCCGAGAGCGTCCGAAACGGTGGACATGGCCTGGTTGTCGGAGCGCATCGTGGTGGCGATCGACCAGTAGGCGGCATTGTCCGAGGCCTGCGAAACGCGGTAACCGGTCGAGATGCGGGCCTGGGTGTCGGTGAGGGATTTGCTGGTGGCGTTAAGGCTCTGCAGAGCCGTCAACGCAGCGGAGTTCGTCATGATGCTGGACATGGTACTCGTACCTTGATTTTACAGGTGTTTTTTAGACATACCGGGTCTCCCGGTATGACGGTGCGGCATCATGCCAATGATCTCTGAAATCGATCACCCGCCATCTGCGAGCGAATATGCGGGCAAGTCCCTACCAAAGGGCTAAACCGGACGGTTAATCGAAAATATTTTGCTTGAAATTCTGTGCCTGCGCGGCACGGCAGCGACCAGTTGCCAGGGATCAGTCGCCAGCTGTCAATTGAAGGAGCGCACCAGGCTGCCGACAAGAAGATTCCAGCCGTCGATCAGGACGAAGAACAGGATCTTGAACGGCAGCGACACCACTGTCGGCGGCAGCATCATCATGCCCATCGCCATGGTGATGGTGGCGACGATCAGGTCGATGACCAGGAATGGCAGCACGATCAGGAAGCCGATCTCGAAGCCGCGCCGGATCTCCGAGATCATGAAGGCGGGCACCAGGATGCGCAGGTCGACAGTGTCGCGCGAAACAGTTTGCCCGCGCTCGCGGGCGAGGTCGGCGAAGAGGTCGAAGTCCTTGTCGCGCACATTGCGCAGCATGAAGGTGCGGAACGGATCAGAAATCTTGTCGAAGGCTTCGGTCTGGGTGATCTGATTGTCCATTAGCGGCTTGACGCCGGTGTTCCAGGCCTGGTCGAAGGTCGGCGCCATGACATAGAAGGTCATGAACAGCGACAGCGAAATGAGAATGAGGTTTGCCGGCGTCGACTGCAGACCGATGCCGGCGCGCAGGATCGAGAAGGCGATGACGAAGCGGGTGAAGCTCGTCACCATGATCAGCAGGCCCGGCGCCACCGACAGCACGGTCAGCAGGCCGAACATCTGGATGATGTAGCCGACGGTGGTGCCGTCGGCCTTGCCAATGCCGCCGAGATCGAGTTGCTGCGCCGCCGCGACCGACGTGGCGGCGGCGATCATCGCCGTAGCGAGAAGGAACTTTCTCATTCGAGCAGCAATGTCCTGATGAGGATCTGTTTGGCGTGACCCTGGCTGCGGATCGAGGCGCGTTCCTCGAGATCGGCCTTCAGGTGCTGGTAGCCGCTGGCGCCCTCGATTTGATGCATCTTCAAGGTGCGCACCAGGGCCAGAAGGTCCTGGTGGATGTCATCCGACATTGCCTGTGGCTGTGGCCCGTCATAGACGACGGACACCTCCATCCTGATCCAGGTATCGGCAGGCGAGGCGATGTTGGTGGTGATCGGCGCCAGGACGACGAGTGTCGGCCCCACGCCTGGCTGTTCGGCCGCAGCCGGCTGCTCGGCCTTGCCTTCGTTCTCAGGCGCCACCGGTACCGACGCAGGGGCATCGACGCCCTTCAGGTAGCCGCCGGACATCCAGCCCATGCCGATGGCGGCCGCCGTCACAACCAGCAGCATGGCGGCCTGGATGGCAAGGGAGGGACCCTTGCGCGGCTGAACCTGTTCGACATTTGCCACGGCGCCGTGTCCCCCGATCCTAGAACGGAAGAACCTGGTCGAGAACCTGCTGGCCGTAGGCAGGTTGCTGGACCTCGGTGATGCGGCCGCGTCCGCCATAGGAGATGCGCGCTTCGGCGATGCGTTCGTAGGGGATGGTGTTCTCGGCGCCGATATCGGCCGGCCGCACGATGCCGGCAATGGTCAGCACCCTGAGCTCGGCGTTGACGCGCACTTCCTGCGATCCCTTGATCATCAAATTGCCGTTCGGCAAGACATCGATGACGATGGCGGCGACATTGAGCTCCAGTGTTTCCGATCGCTTGATCTCGCCATCGGCCGTCGTGTCCGTGGTGGAGTTGAGAGCGCCAGCACCCTTGCCGGCGGTGCTGCCAACCTTGTCCCATTCCGCGCTGATATCGAAACCGAGCTTGCGGTTGGCGGTGCGGCTCCTGTCGTTCTGGTTCTTGAAGTTGGCCCGGTCGTTGATCTTGATCTTGACGGTCAGGATGTCGCCTTGGGACAGCGCCCGCGGGTCGGTGAACAGCCGGCTCTGGCGGTCATCCCACAACGAGAATTTCCTGGGCGGTGCCGGCGGCGTCTCAGGATAGCGATAGAGCGAGCCGGTGCTGCCGTCGTCGATGCCGGAGCCGACCGGCGACAGAGCCGGATCCCTGCCGACCTCCTTGAGGTTGGTTCCGCAGCCGGACAGCACGGCGACCGCGCACAGGACGAGCATTTTGCGGATCATGACGGATCTACCCTTCGGGCTGCGCTGGCCATGATGCCGGTGAGCGTTGCCGCCGCCTTCTGGTCCATTTCGTTGAGGATGACGCTCGCCTTGCGTGAATCGAGCTTCATCAATATGGCCGCCGCCAGATCGGCGTTGACGATGGCCAGCCGCTCGGCGGCGGCGTCGGGTTTCATGCCGGCGTAGATCTGGACGACGCCGTCTTCGGCCCGGGCCAGGAAAACCTCGCGCCGCTTCAGCCAGGTCTCGTACTCGGCTTTCTTTGCATCCAGAGCTTTCATGCGCTCGTCAATGCCGGCCTGAAGCTGCTTCAGTTCCTCCGCCTGCAAAGCATAACGGCGGTCGCGGGCGGCGTCGGCGATGTTGGAGCAGAAGCGCTCGATCTCGCTTTGGTCGGGTGCCTTTTCCCGCGCCAATTGCGGCGCCGCCGCTGCGACCGGTGCTCCCGGCAAGACCTGCCGGACCGTCTCCTCGCCGCGTGCGGTGCCGCCAGCAAGGGTCATGGTGGCAACTGCGGCGGCCGCGAGCAAGATTGCGGCGGGGCGGCGGCTTTCGTGGCGGG
>NZ_RZQG01000190.1:0-8054 GCF_003998635.1 Mesorhizobium sp. M7D.F.Ca.US.004.03.1.1 | reverse complement strand
CCTGGACGCTGAGTGGCGGTACGTTGTCGATTGCCGGGGATGGCAGCCTCGGTGACGCCGCAAGCGGGCTTATGTTCAACGGCGGCACGCTGCAGACGACGGCCAGTTTCACCACGAACCGTGGCATGGCGCTGAATACAACCGGCAAAATCGACACAGCGGCAGCAACCACGCTGACGGCGTCAGGCATTCTCAGCGGTGCCGGTGGCCTGACCAAGACCGGCGGCGGCACGCTGGAACTGACCGGCGACAACAGCTATTCGGGCGAAACGACCGTGTCGGCAGGCAAGCTGGCGCTGAGCGGCACGGGCAGCATCGCTGCATCGAGCCGTGCGGTTGTCGATGGCACGCTGGATATTTCTGGCGTAGCCGACGGGGCATCGATCAAGCGGCTTGCGGGTGCGGGCACCGTCGAGTTCGGCAACCAGACGCTGACACTTACGGAAGCCAACGACACCTTCTCCGGCGACTTCGCCGGCAATGGCGGCTTCGTTCTTGCCGACGGTCAGCAGATGCTCACCGGTGACAGCTCGCTGTTTGCCGGGTCTTCGCGCGTCGAAGGCGGCACACTCTCCGTGAACGGCACGCTAGGCGGCACCATGGATGTATTGGGCGGCCGACTGCAGGGCAATGGCACCGTCGGCGCCACCACCAACCACCTCGGCGGAGTCATCGCACCCGGCATCGACGGTTTCGGCACGCTGATGGTGGACGGCACCTATACCAGCAATGGCGGCGCGCTTGAAATTGAGACCGTCCTTGCCGGCGACAGCTCGCAGACTGACCTCCTGATCATCACCGGCAACAGCATTCTGGGTACCAGCACAACTCAGGTGCACGTCTTCAACGTCGGCGGCCGGGGTGCGCAAACAACAGCCGACGGCATCAAGATCGTCCAGGTCGATGGCACCTCGGCGGCCGACGCCTTCGTGCTCAACGGCCCGGCGATCGGTGGCGCCTACAGCTACAAGCTGTTCCAGAACGGCCTCGCCAATACGACTGACGGCGACTGGTATCTGCGCGCCGCCAGCCTTGCGCCGACGACGCCGGTCTACCAGAATTACCCGCAGGTCCTGCTGGGGATGATTGCGCTACCGACGCTTGAGCAGCGCGTCGGTGACCGCCGCCGTACCGTGCTCGATGGCGGAGCCGAGACGGGCCAGCAAGCCATCTGGACCCGTATCGAAGGCGCGCACGGCCATGTCGAGGCCAATGCGTCCAGCGCTGATGCTTCCTATGACGTCGATACTACGCTGGTGCAGGCGGGCATCGACGGTCAGCTTTCGGAAACGGCGGCCGGCAGGCTGGTCGCCGGGCTGACGGCGCAATATTCACGCGCCAACGCCGACATCTTCTCAAGCCTCGGCGACGGCGGCAACACCACCGTCAGCTATGGCGTCGGCGCCACGCTGACCTGGTATGGCGAGAATGGCTTTTATGTCGATGGACAGGCCCAGTTCGCGACATTGCGCAGCGACATGAACGCCGCCGGCATCGGCAAGATCGGCGATGGCATTGATGGCAACGGCTATGCGCTCAGCCTGGAGGCGGGACGCAAGATTGGGCTCGACGGCGCCTGGTCGCTGACCCCGCAGGCGCAGCTTGCCTATGCCTCGGTCGATTTCGACGCCTTCACCGATCCGTTCGGCGCAAATGTGTCGCTGCGCAAGCGTGACAGCCTCAAGGGCCGGCTGGGTGCTGCGTTGAACTACGACGTCCAGGCGACCGGAAGCCATATCTATGGCATCGCCAACCTGACCTACGAGTTCCTCAACGGCACTTCGGTCGCCGTCTCAGGGGTCGACCTTTCGTTCGAGCCACAGCGCTTCGGCGGCGAACTCGGCCTGGGTGGCACCTACAAATGGGCCGGCGGCAAATATACCCTGTTTGGCGAGGCGCTGGCCTCGTCCAGCTTCGAAGGCAGCCATGCGCTGAAGGGCACTGCGGGGATCATCGTAAGGTTCTAGATTCGCCGCAAACGCTCTTCCAACAAAGTGCTCGTTGCCGAAAGGTGGCGGGCACTTTGCATTCGGGCTGTCGCGTTTTTCGGGGAAATCCCCTTCTTTTCGCCTCTCCCTTGCGGACATATCCTGGCGGTGTGCCCACTCGTTCCGGCCGCGATGTCGCTGACAAATCCATTTCCCTATTGCGCTTTTCCGGCCGTTTCTGTATTTCCCGGAGTGGGCCACCCCTCCCCAACGAGGGGCCACTATCTGGAAGGATAGACCACGATGACGACGCATACGAAGCCCGGACTCCGTCCGGCAAACCCCAATTTTTCCTCAGGTCCCTGCGCAAAACGTCCCGGCTGGTCGGTCGAGGCGCTGAAAGCTGCTGCGCTCGGCCGTTCCCACCGCGCCAAGATCGGCAAGGCCAAGCTCGAACAGGCGATCGAGCTGACGCGGGAAATTCTCCAGGTCCCGGCGGGTTACCGCATCGGCATCGTGCCGGCGTCGGACACCGGCGCCGTCGAGATGGCGCTGTGGTCGCTGCTCGGCGAGCTCGGCGTCGACATGGTCGCCTGGGAGAGCTTTGGCTCCGGCTGGGTCACCGACGTGGTCAAGCAATTGAAGCTCGCCGACGTGCGCAAGATCGAAGCCGGCTATGGCGAACTGCCGGACCTCACAAAGATCGATTGCGACCGCGATGTGGTCTTCACCTGGAACGGCACCACGTCCGGCGTGCGCGTGCCGAACGGCGATTTCATTCCCGCGGACCGCAAGGGCCTGACCATCTGTGACGCGACTTCGGCCGCCTTCGCACAGAGGCTCGATTTCGAAAAACTCGATGTCGTCACCTTCTCCTGGCAGAAGGTGCTGGGCGGCGAGGGCGCACACGGCATGCTCATCCTGTCGCCTCGTGCCGTCGAGCGGCTGGAGACCTACAAGCCTTCGTGGCCGCTGCCGAAAATCTTCCGACTGACCTCGGGCGGCAAGCTGATCGAGGGCATCTTCAAGGGCGAAACCATCAACACCCCCTCGATGCTGTGCGTCGAGGACTATCTCGATGCGCTCAACTGGGCGAAGTCGATCGGTGGCCTCGATGCGCTGATCGCCAGGGCGGATGCCAATGCGGCCGTCCTCGATCGCTTTGTCGGCAAGTCCTCATGGCTCGGTCATCTCGCCACCTTGCCGGCGACGCGGTCGAACACCTCGGTCTGCCTGCACTTCACCGACCCGGATGTGTCCGCGCTCGACGCCGACGGGCAGGCGGCTTTCGCCAAGGGACTGGTGTCGGTGCTCGACAAGGAAGGTGTCGCCTATGATATCGGCGCCTATCGCGATGCACCGCCCGGCCTGCGCATCTGGTGTGGCGCGACGGTCGAGACATCGGATCTCGAAGCGCTGCTGCCCTGGCTCGACTGGGCCTTCGCCGCACAGAAGGCGTCGCTCAAAGCGGCAGCCTGACATCTTTCGGTGGCGGCCTTCGGGCCGCCCATTCCCATCAAATCCATTTCAAGGAGGCCGCCATGGCGCCCCGCGTTCTCGTCTCAGACAAACTTTCTCCCACCGCCGTGCAGATATTCAAGGATCGTGGCGTTGAGGTCGACTATCTGCCCGATCTCGGCAAGGACAAGGAAAAGCTGCTCGAAGTGATCGGCCAGTATGATGGCCTCGCCATCCGCTCGGCGACCAAGGTCACCGAAAAGCTGATCAACGCCGCCACCAAACTCAGGGTTATCGGCCGCGCCGGCATCGGCGTCGACAATGTCGACATCCCGGCGGCGAGCCGCAAGGGCATCATCGTGATGAACACGCCCTTCGGCAATTCGATCACGACGGCCGAACATGCGGTGGCGATGATCTTCGCGCTTGCCCGCCAGATCCCGGAAGCCAACGCTTCTACCCACGCCGGCAAATGGGAGAAGAACCGCTTCATGGGCGTCGAGATCACCGGCAAGACGCTGGGCGTCATCGGCTGCGGCAACATCGGCTCGATCGTCGCGACGCGCGGCGTCGGGCTGAAGATGCATGTCATCGCCTTCGACCCATTCCTGTCGGACAAGCGTGCCGAGGAACTCGGTGTCGACAAGGTCGAGCTGGATGAGCTTTTCGCCCGCGCCGACTTCATCACGCTGCACACGCCGCTGACCGACAAGACGCGCAACATCATCGATGCGGCGGCGATCGCCAAGATGAAGAAAGGCGTGCGCATCATCAACTGCGCCCGCGGCGGGCTGATCGTCGAGGCCGACCTGGTCGCGGCGCTGAAGAGCGGCAAGGTGGCCGGAGCCGGTATCGACGTGTTCGAGGTCGAACCGGCCGAGAACAATGAGCTGTTCGGCATGGAGAACGTGGTGGCGACGCCGCATCTCGGCGCCTCGACAGCGGAAGCGCAAGAGAATGTCGCGCTGCAGGTTGCCGAGCAGATGGCCGATTATCTGATCAAGGGCGCGGTTTCCAACGCCATCAACATGCCGTCGATCACCGCCGAGGAAGCGCCGCGGCTGAAGCCCTTCGTCAAGCTCGCCGAAGTGCTCGGCGCCTTTGTCGGCCAGGTCACCGAGGATCCGATCAAGGAGGTCGAGATCCTGTTCGACGGCTCGACCGCGACGATGAACACACGCGCGCTAATCAGCGCCGCGCTTGCCGGGCTGATCAGGCCGCAGGTCTCCGACGTCAACATGGTGTCGGCGCCGATCATGGTGAAGGAGCGGGGCATCATCGTCGCCGAGGTCAAGCGCGACAAATCGGGCGTGTTCGACGGCTACATCAAGCTGACGGTGACGACCGAGCACAGGACGCGCTCGATCGCCGGCACCTGCTTCTCCGACGGCAAGCCGCGTTTCATCCAGATCAAGGGCATCAATCTCGATGCCGAGGTCGGCCAGCACATGCTCTACACGACCAATGCCGACGCGCCGGGTATCATCGGCCTGCTCGGCACCGTGTGCGGCGAGAACGGCGTCAACATCGCCAACTTCCAGCTCGGCCGCAACCGGCCCGGCGGCGATGCCATCGCGCTGCTTTATCTCGACGCGCCGTTCCCTGAGTCGGTTCTGGAAAAGATCAAGGCGCACAAGTCGATCGACTCGGCCAAGCGGTTGCAGTTCGACGTCAACGCGATGTGATGCCGGACTGCTGTGAAAGATCCAAAGGCGCGGACCGGGCCGCGCCTTTTTTCGTTCAGCGTGTCCTGGCGGATCGCTGAATCGCCATCTTGCGCCCGCTGTATTCGGCAAGCCCGATGCCGCCCAGCACGAGCACCAAAGCCAGTGCCTGATAGAGCTGGAACGTCTCGCCGACGATCAGCACTGACAGCAGCGTGCCGAAGATCGGCACCAGATTGATGAACAGGCCGGCGCGGTTGGCGCCGATCAGTTCGTTGCCCCTGATGTAGAAGATCTGCGAGATGACCGAGGCGCCGATCGCGGTATAGACGATGACGGCCCAGCCGCGCGCGTCAGGCACGATGACCCTGCCGGCGGCGACCTCCCACAGGAAGAACGGCAGCGAGGTGACGAGGGCGGCAACCGACAGGGCCAGCATCAGGCTCTGCCAATGCATCACCGGCTTCAGCCGCAGTCCGACCGAATAGCCACTGTAGAGAAACACGGCGACCAGCATGATGGCGTCGCCGAAATTGAGCTCCAGCGTCAACAGCCGGCGCGGGTCGCCGTGGCAGGCGGTGAGGATCACGCCGGCGATGGTCAGCACGACACCGACAATTTGCGCCCAGTTCACACGCAGGCGGAAGAAGACGAAATTGGCTGTCATGATCAGGATCGGCATCGCCGCCTGTTCGATCGAGACGTTGATCGCTGTGGTGTAGTTGAGCGCCGTGTAGAAGATGGTGTTGAACAAGGCGAAGCCGCTGGCGCCCAGCGCTGCCAGCACGAGCCAGTGCTTGCGCACCACCGGCCAGTCCTTGCGTATTGTCTTCAAGCCTATCGGCAGCATGATCGCCACGGCCAGCACCCAGCGCAGGAAGACGAGCGTCATCGGCGAGACGTGATCGACCGCCAGCTTGCCGGCCACCGAGTTGCCACCCCACAGCAAGGTGGTGAGCAGCAGGAATATGTAAGCGCTTCGATGCATCGCGGGATTCCGGCCACTATTGCATGTCGCCCAAAAGTGGGCAGCGGTTTTGGGACAACGACATGCATTGAAACAAAAAAACTCAAAGCACGTCATGACGCGCTTTGAGGACAAGCCGCGGTGTTTGTCGGCCTATTGCCCCCGTGCATCCAAGTAAATGATGTCAAAGCCGAAAATTGTTGTGCCTCAGGGCATTTTCGGCGGCAAAGAAAGGTCGCGCTCGCGAGGTCTTGACGTTATAGAGGCCTGTCGTTTTGAACAGTCTTCCAGCCGCCACGCGGCGTCTCAAGGGAAAACAAACATGGCCAATGTGGTGGTCGTCGGCTCGCAGTGGGGCGACGAAGGCAAGGGCAAGATCGTCGACTGGCTGTCGGAGCGCGCCGATGTCGTGGTGCGTTTCCAGGGCGGCCACAATGCCGGCCACACGCTGGTCGTCGACGGCAAGGTCTACAAATTGTCGTTGCTTCCGTCGGGCGTCGTGCGCCAGGGCAAGCTGTCCATCATCGGCAACGGCGTGGTTTTCGACCCGCACGCTTTCGTTGCCGAAGTGGCGAAGCTCAAGGCGCAAGGTGTCGAAGTAACGCCGGATCGCCTGAAAATAGCCGAAAACACAGCGCTTATCCTGTCCCTGCATCGGGAACTGGACGGATTCCGCGAGGACGCCGCCTCCAATTCCGGAACGAAGATTGGCACGACCCGTCGTGGCATCGGCCCCGCCTACGAGGACAAGGTGGGCCGGCGCGCGGTCAGGGTGATGGATTTGGCGGATTTGGAAACGCTGCCCTTGAAGGTCGACAGGCTGCTGACGCACCACAATGCGCTGCGTCGGGGGCTTGGCCATGCCGAAGTCACGCATGATGCGATCATGCAGGAATTGACTTCGGTTGCGCACGAGATCCTGCCCTATATGGACCGGGTCTGGAAAATCCTCGACGACAAGCGCCGGGCTGGCGAGCGCATCCTATTCGAGGGCGCGCAAGGCACGCTGCTCGATATCGACCACGGCACCTATCCGTTCGTTACTTCGTCGAATACGGTTGCCGGCCAGGCGGCCGCCGGCTCCGGCGTCGGCCCAGGCGCCATCAATTATGTGCTCGGCATCACCAAGGCCTATACGACGCGCGTCGGCGAAGGTCCGTTCCCGACCGAGCAGAAGAACGAGATCGGCGAATTCCTCGGCACGCGCGGCCATGAATTCGGCGTCGTCACCGGCCGCAAGCGCCGCTGCGGCTGGTTCGACGCGGTGCTGGTGCGCCAGGCTGTTGCCGTCAACGGCATCAAGGGCATCGCGCTGACCAAGCTCGACGTGCTCGACGGGCTGGACGAGATCAAGGTCTGCACCGGCTACCGGCTCGACGGCGAGATGATCGACTATCTGCCGGCCAGCCAGGGCGCACAGGCGCGTGTCGAGCCGGTCTACGAGACGCTCGAGGGCTGGAAAGGCACCACCGCCGGCGCGCGCAGCTGGAACGATCTGCCGGCCCAGGCCGTCAAATATGTCCGCTACATCGAGGAGCTCATCGGCGCCCCGGTCGCGCTCCTTTCCACCAGCCCGGAACGCGACGACACGATACTTGTGACCGATCCGTTTCAAGACTAGTTTCTCAGCCTTTCCGGGCATCGCGGCTGATTTGCGGGGGCCGGCGCGGAAACAAAATACAGGTCGACTGAAGCATGGCAGATTTCGTTTTTGTTCTGAAAAAAGCGATAGACGGTCTCGGCGATCAGTCGCCAGAGATGCGGGCGAAGGTCTATGACAAGGCCCGCTCTACGATCGCAGCGAAGATTGCCCAGCGCGATCCGCCGCTTTCGCCGGAGGATGTCGCCAAGCAGAAACGCGGTCTGGAAGACGCCATCGCGAGCGTCGAGCGGGACTATGCCAAGAGCGTGCCGGAGACCGACCCGCTCGCAGAACTGGAACACATCTTTTCCTCGATCGATCGCAACAAGAACCAGCCGAGCCATACACGGCAACCGGCGAAGGCGGAACCCGCCTTGCCGGTTGCCGTGTATGGC
>NZ_RZQG01000018.1:0-20836 GCF_003998635.1 Mesorhizobium sp. M7D.F.Ca.US.004.03.1.1 | reverse complement strand
CTCCAGCCTCGCTTGACGCAGTGCTAAGGGTAGCGCCACCGGTCTCGCCGGCGCCTCCAGCCTTGCCACCGGTCTCGCCGGCGCCTCCAGCCTTGCCACCGGTCTCGCCGGCGCCTCCAGCCTTGCCACCGGTCTCGCCGGCGCCTCCAGCCTTGCCACCGGTCTCGCCGGCGCCTCCAGCCTTGCCGCCGGTCTCGCCGGCGCCGCCAGCCTTGCCGCCGGTCTCACCGGCACCACCAGCCTTGGCGCCGGTCTCACCGGACGAACTTACTAGGACGCCGGACTCTCCAGCGGCGCCGGCATAGGAAATCCCGACCGTGCCCAGAGCAAAGAATGCCCCCACCAGCAACTTCGCCGTCGTTGTAACTTTAGTGGTCATATCGTCTCCTGATATTCGAGCTCCCCCGCATAATTAATAATCGGATTCTCTGGGAAAGGTTATTCAAAATCACGTTTGCCTTGGACACATTTGATGACAGTGTGACACGAGATTACCGATGTATAAATAGGGGCTATCTTGAGTAATAAAAAATACAATGGTATCATGCGCCTAGAGTAATTTTGAAACAGTCGCCAAAAATTAGAAGTTAGGACTCCCCAATGGGGTGAAGCATATGCAGGATATTTAAGTGATATCGGGCAGGAGGTGCATCGAGTTCAGCGAATTTCAAGAAAACACCGAGCAAACGCAGCACGCGGACGCGAGGCCGACGAATGGGCGCACCTTGGCCATCACTATCGGTTACCACTTTTGGATGGATTCAGCGCCACCAAGGGCAATTGACAGAAGTGGCGCCTAGAGATGCCATTGAAGGGTTCCAAGCGCGGGGGAGATCAGGGGCGCGTGCTCCCGATTTGATGTTGGGCAGTTCGGCAGACGAGCGATCCAGACATGCTCCGCATTTGGCTACGGACGACAACCATCGTCAGCCGAGAGCGGATCCATGGCCCCTGACCCCGTCGATCACCTGGAATCAACTGTCAAGATTGTCTCGGCCTTTGTCAGCAGGAACCGAGCCTCACGTTCTGATCTGGTGGATCTGGTCCAGAATGTCGGCCGCACATTGCAGGCCCTCGCGGGAGGCACGGAAAAAACCAAACCGAAGCTTGTTCCCGCCGTACCAATCAGCAAATCGGTGACCCCGGATTTCATCATTAGCCTGGAGGATGGACGCAGGATGAAATCATTGAAGCGGTATCTGACCTCGATTGGAATGACACCGGCCGACTATCGCAAGAAATGGGGTTTGCCGCCCGACTACCCGTTGGTGGCGCCGAATTTCACCGCACTGCGTTCGCAAGCGGCAAAGAGGATCAGGCTTGGACAGCGGATCGCCAGTGATCAGACCTCACGAACCTGACCGCATTGCTCTGCGGCCATTCAACCTCAGTTCTCCCTTGCGCTGTTCGGGTGATGATTTTGCCGCGCCGGCCGCCTGCTCGCGATTCATGCCGCCATGATAGAGGATTGCGACAGCATTCCCCACGGTACGTGCCTGGAAGCAGATCTGTGCATCGTGGGGGCGGGCGCAGCCGGCTTGGCACTGGCTTCACAGTTTGAAGGAACGCGACATCGTGTATGCATCATCGAGAGCGGCGGGCTGACATACGAACACTGGCGCCAAAGACTTTCGCGCGGCCGCTCTGTAGGCAGACCCTACGAGGCGCTCGACCTTTGCCGTATCCGACAGTTTGGCGGCAGTACCGGCAGAGCTGGTTGGGGCGGGTGGTGCAAGATGCTGGACCACATCGATTTCGAGGCTCGGTCTTGGATCCCGATGAGCGGATGGCCCGTCGACCGTAACTCGCTTCTCCCCCATTATGAAACAGCGGCCGGTTTGTTGGGCATCGAGGACTTGCAAGCCGAATGGCCGGCCTCTGCAGTTCTGCCTATGAATGGGCCGCTCTTTTCAGAACGATGCTTTCTCAGTCCCATCCCGGATTTGGGGGCGACACTGCGCGCCAGGCTGCAAGCGGCGAAAAATGTGCAGGTTGTCCTGCACGCCACGGCCTTGCGGTTAGACACCGACACATCCGGAAGATGGGTTCGCTCCATCGAGGTGGCCAGTACGCCAGACAGGCGTTTCCGGATCGAAGCACGATCATTTGTGCTGGCCTGCGGCGGAATCGAAAACGCGCGCCTGCTCTTGGTTTCGAACCAACAGATGCCGAATGGGATAGGCAACCAGCATGACCTCGTTGGCCGCTATTTCATGGAGCATCCCCGCGTAAAATGGGGAAGCCTGCAGATCTGCCGTCCTGACTCCGCCATAGCCTTTCACGTGCCATCCGCTGAGGCTCGCAGGCCCTATCTGTCGCAGGCAAAACACTGTGACGTGACCGCTGCGTTCGGACTGGCGCTGCGCCCAGAGATTCGGGAAAGTGAACGCCTTCTCGGCTCCCGGACGTGGATCAAGCCGGGACCTTGCGCCAACGATTGGGATGGTTCCGAAGCGTTGCATTATCTTGCATTCTGGCTGCGGAAGGGACGCCTGCATCGTGACCTTATTAAGAGTGGCCGCACCATCCTTCGCCATCCCGCAGGATCCATCGCGTCGGCTATCGACCGCATCGGGCGCTCACGCCGGTGGGCAGGGCACTTCCACTTTGATACCATCCTCGAACAGGAACCGGACCCGGAAAGCCGGGTCACGCTGGATACAAGGCTTGACGAATTCGGTCTCCCGCGCGTGAAGCTGGAATGGAGGGTGGGACCTCTCGTTCGGCGCACACTTCAGCGAGTGCAGACGATCGTCACCGACGAGATGCGGATGTTGGGGCACAGAAGCGATGTCCTGGCTTGCGCCCACGGGACCCCAGCCTACGGGGACGATATCCCATACCGATGGGTCAGGCACCACATGGGCACAACGAGGATGAGCAACGACCCGCGGACTGGCGTGGTCGATGCCACGTGCCAGGTGCACGGCCTCGCGAACCTTTTCGTCGCCGGGAGTTCCGTCTTTCCCACCGGGGGGAATGACATGCCCACCCTGACGATTGTTGCACTCGCCATTAAGTTGGGCGAGCACCTTCAGCAGTGGCTCGAGTAGGGATCAATTTCGCGTTCGCAGAGCCAAATTGACAGAGGCTGCGCGCGGAGGCGTCAGCCGTCTCTCGGCTCGTTGCTTGAAAATCGAATGCACGCGATTCCAAGGATAAACTTTCGTATCACAATGATACAACTGCAAGTTTACTTGATATACTTTGTAGGTGGATGCGAGCGTTTACAACTCTGAAACTCGCTTCGAGTGAGATACCTGCCTGCGGTTGGTTACAGACAGCATCGGGTGCAGCCCGGCACCCTTCTGGTTGATGGTACACCTTTTGGTGGAGCCGGCCACAACCTCACGACATCTGCCTTTCTCCGGTCTAATCCTATCAAAAATATGCGATTATATTCACGCTGTGCGTTTTGTCACACCGCCTCTGGAATCTGCAAGTTATTACTAATGCATTAAGGAGGTCATTAAGGAGGTGGGTTTTCGAAGGCGGATTCTCCGTTGGGGTGAATTCCGCTCGTGTTGAGTTGAACCTTTGGGTTGGGGATAAGCCATGACAATTCTGTCCAATACCGATCAGCCGGTCAAAATCGATCTGGCTGCCTATTCACCTGTTGCCAATGTCAATCATGTCGGACCTGCCCCCTTCCGGGGGGAGTTGGAGATCGCGATTATCGATGACAGGCCGCTGATGTGCGACTGCTTCGCCAGTAGCCTTGAGCTCATCGAGCCATCCTTTCGCATCCAGCGCTATCCGACCGTCGAAGCGTTCGACGCCGCCAGTCAAGAGGAGACCGAACGCGTTTCCACCGTCCTGCTCTGTGTCATGTGGTCGAACTCTCAAGCAGACTATCATCTTTCGCGGATTGCCCATCTCAAGGCGACGAGACCATCTCTGGGAATCGTGATGCTGTCGGATATCGAAAGCCTTGATGATATTCTCAAAGCAGTAGAAAGCGGCTCGCGCGGCTACATCCCAACGAGCGTCAGCTTGCAGGTTGCGGCAAAGGCGATTCAGCTTGTCGCCGCCGGTGGCACTTTCATACCGCCCAGTGTTCTCTTTAATTCGGGCCAGGCGATCAAGGACAGCCAACCAGCCAAGCAGCCGCAAGGCGACAATGTTTTCACGTCACGCCAGATGGCGGTGATCGAAGCGTTGCGTCGAGGCAAGGCCAACAAGGTGATCGCGTACGAGCTCAACATGTGCGAAAGCACAGTTAAGGTGCACATTCGCAATGTCATGAAAAAGCTTCGCGCGAGGAACCGGACCGAGGTAGCCTACATCCTTAACACAACGCCTTATGAGGGTGTGAGCATACGGAATTGAGGCATGGCTGCGCCTCGGTCAAGAAGTGATGAGTTTTTTGCCCGCGGCAACGATGCCGGTTGGCGTCAGCAGGCCCTCGATCTAGAGGGCCTGCTGACGACTCGACATTTTGCAGGGGGCAAGAAGAAGTGAAACAACCGTCCGATCGTTTTTCGGCTTCGCAGACGGAGAGGGAGACCACTCCCGCAGCCGACAGAAACACGTCACAAAATCCGGATCTGAGCGATATCGAGCATTTCCACGCTGTTCGTCCTTCCACGCTGGCCGAGATGAACCGCCGCTGTCACTGGTTCCACCTTGAAGACGGTGATGTCTTGATCCCGGCCGGTGAAAGGGTCGATCGAGTCTTTTTTCTTTTGACGGGCGAGCTTCGCTTCCCTGTCTATACCCGTACAGGCAAAATAGTCTGGCTCCCGTCAGCGCACCAGGGATCCCTCGTCAATGGAGTGGCGTTAAGCGGTGATCTTCTTGTGGTGCCTTATTCGATTGAAGCCGCGGGACCATGCACCATCGCCTCCATCGGAAATCGGGCCTTCCTGGATATTGTCAAGAACGATCCCGAGGCGCTTCAAGCCATCGTCCAAATGTTGGTCGAACGCCAGCATGCGCTTGTCGAGCATATCGTCGAACTCTCGACGCTCAGCGTTCGATCGCGCGTGCACAGCGAATTGCTGCGCTTATGTGTCGAACATATCGACAATGACGGTTCGGCTGTGATTTCTCCTATTCCCACGCATACGGATTTGGCCAATCGCATCGGCACGCATCGCGAAGCCGTAGCCCGCGAACTCAGCTACCTGCAGAGTGTCGGGATAGTGCTGCGCCGCGCAAAAGAGCTTTATGTGCCCGATTTGTCCCGGTTGACGGATTTGCTGTCCAAGTCTGACGATTAATCAGTTGTGCCATGGACTGCGCAGCGACGGCGTTACCCTCGCGGCCATGCGAATCGTTTGGTCCCTAAGCCAAGCCACGACCGGACTGCATTCGGCTGCGATGTCGAGCGGTAGATCTTCTGACGATAGACGAACTCATAGGGCCATAGCTCCAGGGTGCGGTTCGCGAAATGCGTGAGTATCCACGTGATCGCGCTCGCCACCACAACGAAGGCGCCCATCGAGACGACGACGTTGGCGGTGAAGAGGTGAGCGTGCGAAAAGATGGAGCGGGTCAGAAAATAGGTATAGGGGTGCACTAGGTACAGGCTGTAGCTGACCGTTCCGAAGTAGCGAAGAAGCCGATTGCCGAGAACCAGCGCCGTCAAGCTGTTTCGCGACACCGCAAGGCAGAAGTACAGCGCTGTCGCGGCGACCAGCACTGGCACTTCGGCATTCTGGAAATCGGACCAGTGATAATCGTAGTGGCCGCGGGCGGATAGAAGGACACAAGTTGCCAGGGCCGCGCTCTCGGCGAGCCGATGGTGACCAACACGCACCCATTCATATCGATCGAAGGCGAGTCGGATCAGCCCGCCCGCGACGAAATACAAGGCAATCGGGTATCTGGCGATAAAGAACGCTGCAAGCAGACTCAAAACGGCGATGCCGAGCTTGCTGGGGCGATGAATCGCGAGGAACACGAAGGCGCCGGTAAACACATAGAACCAGACCTCGAAGGTCAGGCTCCAGGCATTCGGCGTCAACTGCTCTGTGTGGGTGAAAAGATTCAGGAACGTTAGTCCCGCGACAATTGCGGTGAAATTGTTGGTGTCGGGATAAAGGTTCGTTGCTGCGTTCAGCGCGACGTACAGCACGCTGAGAACAAAGAACAGCGGATAGACGCGCAGGAACCGACGGGCAGCAAACTCACGCGGACTGTAGTGCAGCGCACTCGGAAGGATAACGAAGCCGCTGATGGCGAAGAAAAGGCACACCCCGAAGGTGCCGAAATTCCAGAAGGGGCCAATGGCAGCGACATAGGCCGAATTCGAGGCGTAGATGTGCTCCGCCGTGCCCCCTAGGAGATGCGCGAAGAACACCATCAGCGAAGCAACACCGCGAAGCCCGTGCGCAGCCACATTGAATGACTTGTCGGAAGTTGGCTTCTCGGAGGCTTCGCGCAGAAAATGCTGCGCATCCGATGAATTCCGAGGATGGGGATGCACAACAGCCATTTGAGCCTCAAATTGGACCCCGCAGACCGCTACACCCTACATCAATCCAGGTTTCGCACTGCTTGGGAATTCGAAGGACACCCCTCCCCAAAAGTAGTGGGCTGCCACAGAAACCTTCACCGGATGATCAAATAGCGGCCTGCGGCACCCGACGCCAACGCAGGCGTCATCCTCATTGCTGGAGAGAGCCGGACCGCAACCCAGGCACCCTGATTGCCTCGAACAGTTGCGCGCGGGGGAAATTCTTCGATCTGCTCGCATCCTGCTGTTCCAGGCGCAATTTAGACTGCAAACCTAGTACGATTTAAGCCGCAGGCTACCCCTTATGGCGGGCGCACATCGGCGCAAGAGTGCCGTTATACAGGATCGGTATGTCACACTCTCAGGCTCATCCGCGCAGCCTCGCTGCAGGCGTGATGTTGGACTGTCGAAAACCCTCGCGCCCAGCACCGCACCATACAGCATTGGCGACACCAACCTATCGACCCGACATCGATGGTTTGCGCGCCATCGCCGTCGTTTCGGTTGTGCTGTTCCACGCCGGTTTCACAATGTTCAGTGGCGGGTATGTAGGTGTCGACATTTTCTTTGTCATCTCCGGCTATCTGATCGCCCAAATGATCGCCAGGGATCTGCAAGCGGGCGAGTTCTCGGTCTGGCACTTCTATGAGCGGCGTATACGCCGCATTTTTCCCGCGTTGTTCGTCATGCTGGCAGTCTGTACGCTCGCATGCGCCTTCATCTTCTTGCCCGACGACTTCAGACGCTTCGGTCGCAACTCCGTCGCGACGGCTCTCTTCTCGTCCAACATCGGGTTTTGGCTGAAGACGGGCTATTTTGACGGGGAAACCTACGACCAGCCACTTATCCACACCTGGTCACTGGCGGTGGAGGAGCAGTTCTACATCCTGTTTCCTCTGTTTCTGGCGTCCATTTGGTGGTTGGGCCTTCGCAATGTCCGCTTTCTCCTGGCGAGCGCTGCAGGAATTTCGTTTCTCGCAACTGTAGCGGTGATGCAGTACGACGCCGCTGCTGCCTTTTACCTCACTCCGTTCAGGGCGTGGGAGCTGCTGTCGGGCAGCCTTCTGGCACTTGGAGTCTTCCCACGCCTCACCAAGCGTTGGCAGTGCGAAATGGCGACCGCGGCCGGATTGCTGCTGATCACGATTGCCGCGCTGAGCTATTCCGATGTGACTTCATTCCCCGGCGTCGCGGCACTCCTTCCATGTGTTGGCGCTGCCCTTGTCATTCACGGAGGCAGTGACGCGAGTTGCTCGCTCACACGGCTGATTTCAACGAAGCCATTCGTCGGTGTGGGGCTGATAAGCTATTCCCTGTATCTTTGGCATTGGCCCCTGATTGTCCTGGTTGGTTATCTGGCAATCAATGAGCTCAGTTCTCTTCAGTCAGCCGCTCTGGTGGCTGTCTCGTTCATGATGGCGCTCATATCCTGGCGATACATCGAACTCCCGGCGCGGGCAGCCCGCCGGCTACCAGTCCTGGCTGGGGGTGCTTTGGCCATCGTCGCCGTGGCGATCACCGGCGCAGTCATCTACTTTGATAACGGCTGGCCGACGCGCTTTTCCAAAGATGTGAATGTGTTGTCCAGCTACGCTTTGTCCGCCAACCCTGAAGCGGATGAATGCGCGAATGTGTCGCTTCAGCTCGCTGCAAATTCCCCCTGTACGATAGGCTCATCCGCAAATGCCCGGATCTTTCTATGGGGAGATTCTCACGCGGGGGCGATGTTCGGTGCGATGTCCGACCTGGCCGCACACGGCGCAAGCACGGTCTATGGCGCGACCCCCCGCTGTCCTCCTCTCCTGGGCGTCGGAACGGACCGAGATTGCATCCGGGGAAACGATTTGCGGCTTAGGTACGCACTCAGCCGTCCCGAGCTGAAGACGGTCATAATCGCTGCCAGATGGTCTCTCTATCTCGAGGGGCGCGCGATCGAACTTGGACCAGCAGAACGAAACGGCAATCTGCCGCAGCTGCAGGATCGGGATGGCGTTCAATTCGACCGATTCTCCACCGAGGCGCGCCATGCGTTCGAAACATCTCTAAGGAGAACCGTGGGTCGGCTGCTGCAGGCCGGGAAAAAGGTGGTCATCGTCTATCCTGTCCCGGAGGTGGGTTATGACGTCCCCTCTACGGCTGCCCGGCTCGTTGCGCAGGGCCATGACCTGTCCAGCTTCAATATGCCCGAGGGCCTCTATCGGGAACGACAGCAGATCGCATTTGGCATCTTGAACAGGCTCGGCCGGCATGTCGGCCTCATTCGCATATATCCGACACAGGCACTTTGTCCGCAGGAGCGGTGTGTTGCCATGATGGATGGGAAACCGCTGTACTTTGACAGCCATCACCTTAGCATTCCGGGTTCCATGACACTCGTGCCGTTGCTCGCAAGAGCTCTGCGACAAGGCACCTGATGCCTCAATGGGATCTAGCGGAGATGTCGGCGGCCCTGAGCGTCAACGATGGTATCGTCTCCGACATTTGCGCTGATGTGCGCGCCATTGTGGATCAGGCAGCCGGAGCCGATCTGGACGCCCAGCAGCACCGTTGCGCCCATTCCCACGACAGTCATGGTCCCGACGCTCACCGCGCCGGCGAGGATGGCGCCCGGAGTCAGGTGCGCATTGTCCTGCACGATGCTGTCGTGGCAGACGATACTCCCCTGATTGACGATGACGTTGTTGCCGATCGTACAGCGCGGACCGATGCTGGCGCCGGCCAGGATATGGCAGCCATGCCCGATCCTGGTCGCCCTGGAGACGATCGCGGATGGATGGATCACAGGCGGCAGAACGAAGCCCATGGCCGAGGCGCGTTCAAACATTGCTCGCCTCGTCTCGCTTGACTGGGCTCCGCCGATGCCGATGAAGGCGTACCGCGTGCCTTCGGCAAGCAGACGCTCCAGGCTCTCTTCCGTACCGATCACCGAAATGCCGCCGCAGACCTGGTGGCCAACGGGCAGAGCCTGATCGGTACAACCGAGGATGTCGTATCCGGACCCATCGAGAGCATCGATCAAACAGGCGGCGTGGCCGCCGCCGCCGATGATAACAGCCCGCCGCATGGACGAGGATGGGACGACGGACTGCGCTCCGTCCGATCCTGCGGCTATGGCCCCGGATCGGCGGCTGGCCGCCGCGCGCACCTCGGCTTCGCCGATGCGGCCGTTGGAGGGACTGACATCCGCCAGGTCGACGCCGAGTTCGGACGCGGCCTTGCGGGCCTTGGCCGTAATCGCGATCTCGTTGACCGCGATGTCGGCCGGGTTGGCCATTCCGGATGCGGCGTCCGCATTTTCGTTGACGATTTCGCACAGTGTTGAGCCGACAGCGACGAAATCGCCGACGTTGACGTCGAGCCGGCCGATAACCCCTGCCTGGGGGGCCTCAACCTCGACGGCAGCCTTCGTGGTTTCAACGACAAAGAGAATAGCTCCTTGCTCTACGCTCTCACCCTGCACGACCCTGATCTCGATCAACTGAAGATTGTCCTCGTTGGCGTTAACCCGCGGGGCTTCGACAAGCACACTCATGAAAGCTTAGCCCTTCTTGAACAGATCGATGCAGGCCGCCTGGATGGCGTCCACGCCTGGCAGCAGATCATCCTCCCATTCGCGGCTCGAGGGAATGGGGTGGTCCGGTCCGGCCAATGCGCTGAAGTGCCTGACCCGACCGATCAGAGCGCGAGCGCATTCGGACGCGAAGCCCCAGCCGGGAGAGCCTTCCTCCACGGCGACAACGCGGCTGCAGCGGCCGACCTGGCTTCGGACATCCTCGCAAGGAAAGGGCGACAGCTGTTCAACGGCCACCACGGTGGTCGCAATTTCCTCCTCTTCGACGAGCTTTTTTGCGGCGGCAACCGCGTGCTCGACGCAACCCCCATATGTCAGGATCACGATGTCTGCATCCGGCGGGCGTGGAAGGGCGGCTGCGCCGAAAACAGGCCTCGAATACATGACCTTGTTTTCGATAATCAGGTGAGGGGACCGAGACGCGAGGGCCCGATGCAGAAGCGCACCCGGATCCGCATACTCGTGCGTTGCAGACACCGTGAGGCCTGGCACGCCGCAAAAATGCTTTTCCAGACTTTGCGAGTGCGTCGGCCCGTAGCCGCGCCGTCCACCCATGGGCGCGCGAATAATGATGGGCACCTCAACCTGATCGTTGTACATCCAGCGAAACTTGGCTGCGTGGTTGATGATCTGGTCGGCAGCAAGGGCGATGAAATCTCCGAACATGAGTTCGACGATAACAGGCCTGCCCTTGAGGGCCATGCCCGTCGCC
Organism: Mesorhizobium sp. M7D.F.Ca.US.004.03.1.1; assembly: GCF_003998635.1. NCBI lineage: Bacteria > Pseudomonadati > Pseudomonadota > Alphaproteobacteria > Hyphomicrobiales > Phyllobacteriaceae > Mesorhizobium > Mesorhizobium sp. M7D.F.Ca.US.004.03.1.1. Next base: position 10,093 of record NZ_RZQG01000018.1, on the reverse strand, counting down.
ATGCCTACAATGCCGCCCTCGCTGATCGGTGTGGTCCAGACACGATCCTGATAGGCCGTGGACAGGCCCTTGGTGACTTTGAAGGCACCGCCATAGGGATCGAGGACGTCCTCACCCATGACCACCAGCCTGAGATCGGCTTCCATAAGATCGTGTAGCGCGCGATTGATCGATTCGACGACGCGCATGGGTCAGCCTCTCGCCATGGCAGCCGCAGCTGCCGATTCGACTGCGCGGTCCACGGTAGATCGACAAAAGGCGTCGATCTCCTCGAAATCCGCGACGCGCTGGCGCATCGGGGGGATCGGATCCCGGGCTCGAGCCTGCTCAAGCCGCAAGGCCGGCCGGGTGTCATCTCCCTTGCTGTGGGGACCAATCCGTTCGGTCCGCAAATAGAGCCAGCACGGGCGGCCCTCGGCGCGGACATAGCCCACAGCCTCTTGGGCAAGCTCACATATTTCGACTGGATCATTGCCGTCATAAGCGAACGTGCGGATACCGAAAGGTTCAGCCCTGGCGATGATCGACCCGGAAACGGTGAGATTCTTTGGGGTGGTTTGGGCGATTTCGTTATCCTCGACCACAAAAAGCACGGGGGCACCGAAAACCGAAGCGAGGTTCAAGCTCTCGTAAACCGCTCCCTCTCCCATCGTGCCGTCGCCAAGGAAAACCACTGCCACGGCGCCTTCATCCTTTCGTGCCAGCGCGCAGCCAACCGCCACGGGTGCTATGCCTCCCTGGATCCCATTCGAGTGGAAGTTGCGGAAACACAGATGCTGACTGCCGCCGCGTCCTCCGCAAATACCGGTTACACGCCCCATGATCTCGGCGATCAGGCCTTCGACTTCACCCGAGTAGGCAATGAAATGACCGTGGCAGCGGTGGTTGCTCCAGACAATGTCGCGATCCCGGTCAAGAGCGTTGATCACCCCCACCGCATTGGCTTCCTGTCCAATGGATGTGTGCGTCGTGCCGAACAGGAGACCTTGGGAAAAAAGCTCGAGCAGGCGCTCCTCGACGAGCCGGACGAGGATCATCTGCTGATAGAGTCGGGCCACAATCGGCAATTCGAACCCGAGCAGCGTCCTTTCTGCTTGAGGGAGGGTAAGGTTCTGTAGTGCTGAAGACGGCACCAATTTCAGCTCTCCAAAAGAAGACGCTGGAATGTCTCCATCTTTCCGGATCGCAAGCTCGTTCATCAAGCCGCCTCGAGCTGGCGCGAAGCCGCAACAAGGATGGAGCGCGTCGTCGACGCTGCCGCCGTAGTCTCCTCGATGGTCCAGGACGGGTCGACCAGGAACGCGATGCTCGTTTCACCCATCTGCCGCGCGACTGGCAGTCGTTCGGGCGGCGCTACGCCGGCATCCGCGAAGGCATGCTCCAGATAAATCTCGGAGCAGCTACCCGAGAAGCATGGAACGCCGGCCGCATTGACGGCCGCAATCAGCTCGTCCCGCGACCATCCCGAAGACAACATCTCCGGCTTGATATAGAAATAGCATCGGTACCAGGCATGCCTGTGAGCCGGATCGAGCCGGGGCGTGTGTAGCATCGGCAAATCGGCAAGCGTCCTTATCCAGATGTTGGCGTTGCGCTCGCGTTGGCGAACCCAGTCTGGCAGACGTTCGAGCTGCCGCAAACCAAGCACGGCCTGGATGGACGTCATGCGCCAGTTCGTGCCGACGCTGTCGTGCAACCAGCGGAACCCGGTCGGCCGATGAGGGGCAAAGACCACATTGTAGTTCTTGCCGTGGTCCTTCAGGCTCCATGCGGCGAGCCACAATTTCCTGTCGTCCATGGCGACAAGTCCGCCCTCGCCGCCGGTCGTGATGATCTTGTCCTGGCAGAACGAAAACGCCGCGATATCACCGAAGGAGCCGATCGGTCGTCCGTTGTATTCGGCTCCATGCGCCTGAGCGCAATCCTCGATGACCTTGATGCCAGTGCGCTTTGCAAGCTCCATGATCGGCGCCATGTCGCACGGCCATCCGGCGATATGGACGACAATGACCGCCCTTGTTCGCGCTGTTATCTTCGGCGCGATCGTTTCAGCGGAAAGATTGCCCGATGTCGGGTCGACATCCGCGAAGACAGGTGTTGCGCCGGCGAACATGACGCAAGCGGCCGATGCGACGAAACTGCGGGGCGTTACGATGACCTCGTCGCCGGCGCCGATATGGAGGATCTTCATTGCAAGATCGAGCGCGAGGGAACCATTGGCCAGCGCCACCGCATGGCGTCGGCCGAGGCTGCGCGCGTAGGCTCGTTCGAATGTCTTCACATGGTCGCCGGTCCAGGCGTTCACCCGGCCAGACCGCAGAACATCCACAACGTCGGCTATCTGCTCTTCATCGTAAATCGGCCAGCGTTTCATCTTGGAGCACTCCTAGAATTCACATGACATTTCTCAGAAGGACAAAGGCCTCGGCCGCCCTCAGATGGACAGCGGTGCCCCTGACAATCGCCAGCGCCCGTAATGTTTCGATCGAACGCTCGTGCGGGAAATTCTTCATCTGCGAACCGAACATCGACGCAGCTTCGAGTTTGCGGTCGAGTGTCGATTCGATGTCTATGAAGACATTCGGCACGAAGGTCGGCGTGACATAGGGTGCATTCCAGTTCGTTTCCGACACCGTCTCGTAGGCCATGATCGTCCGTGGGTAGTGAGCCTGGGTGGGACGAGCCGCGACCAGCGACGACAGGAAGATCAGTTGGTGATCCATATGCACATCGCCGACGAAGGGGATCAGCAGCGTGTCCGGCTTGACCTCCTGCAGCAGAGCCTGCAACGCCGCGTTGACGGTCGAGTGTGGTGTCTGGGCGATCTGCGCCGCAGGCAGATCAAGCCAATGCGTCTGTCGTACGCCCAAACAGGCATGGGCCGTTTTTGCCTCACAGCGAACCCGTTGCGTCATCTCTTCCGTGAAGGCAGGTGGGCAGCCTCGCGTAACCACTGCAACATGGGCTTCCCCGCCTTCGGCAGCGATCCGGGCTATCGTGCCGCCACACCCCAGGACCTCATCGTCAGGATGCGGCGCGATCACCAGGATTCGACCAAGGGCTGGGCTCATGACCGAACCGTCCCGGCGGGCATCGCCTTCAGAGCGTGATCGACATGGCGGCGGTCAATATGTTCGCCCAACAGTGCCACCAGGACGGTCAGAACCAGTATCTGCAGATCAAGCCACAGGCTGCGGTTGCGCACATACCAGAGGTCAAGCGCCAGCTTTTCATTGTTGGTGAGGCGAGTGTTGCCGTTCACCTGTGCCCAGCCGGACAGGCCGGGCCGGACCGTACTGCGAATGCGCCCCAGCTCGCCGAACTCGGCGACGGTGGCCGGAAGCAACGGGCGCGGTCCTATGAACGCCATGTCGCCTGTGGCTATGGAGAGAAGTTGAGGCAGTTCATCGATACGGATGGCGCGCATCAACCGAGTGGCGGATGTCTCACGCAAAGCGTCAGGGAGCAGCGCGCCATCTGCATCTCGCCTCTCGTGCATCGTTCGAAACTTGCAGATGACAAAGGGACGAGTTCCCAGCCCGCTGCGAGTCTGCCGGAAGAATAGCGGACGGCCCACACTCAGCCAGACAACCGCGGCAGCCACGATCCATAGCGGCAGGCTGAGAACCAAAAGCACTACCGATGCGATCCTGCTGGGCATCGCCCGGCCGATCGGCACTCGAGCAGTCCACTCGCTGGTGCGAGCGATCGGGTTGCTGAGGCCGATCATTGCGACGGTCCGACCTGGACGGAAGGGGGAGCCGCCAAAGGAGCGTCCAGACGGCTTGCCAGATCCAGGGCATTGTCCAGGCGGTTTATCGACACCAAGATCGTATCGCCGGCCACAACCGCATCGTCGAGGGTCGCCACTTTGGTGGCGACCTGGCCGTTTAGCTTGCGGCGGATCTGGTAAGTGAACGCGATGGTGTTGTTGGTCCGTGTCTGCTCCGCGGCCAGTGAGCTCAGCAGCAGGATCTGCTCCTCGGTCGACTCGCGGACTGCGATCAGGCGTTCGATTTCAGAGTTGTGGGCTTGGAGGTCAGTCAGCGCGGTGTGCGTCCAGGTCTGAGTGGCGTCATCAAGGTCGCGCTGCAACTGGCTCAATTCCCGGCGCACTGTCGACGCCTGATTGTAGATTTCAAGCAGATGCGATTGCTGCGTGGTCGCCTCGCGCTCGGCGTTCGAGAGGTCTGTAAGCGTGACCAGACCTTTTTTGTTGAGGGCCCTGATGCGCTCGAGATCGGCTTGCGACGAAGCGATCACCGTCTTCTGTATCTCCGAAAGCTGTTGAATATTGGCGAGGGCGACATTCACTTCGTCGATCCCCGCCGAGAGCTGCTTGCGACGTGTGGTCAGCGCGTGTTGATCTGTCTCAAGGATGCGCTGTTCCGTCGGGAGCAGCGTTGCGATCAGATTGGCGTTCATGAGGCCCTTGACCTTGGCGGGCATATCCTGTTCCGAAATCTTGTCGTTGTTTGCCAACTGGGCCTTGATGCGCGCAGCAGCGATTGCTTCCTTGGCGATCTGGACCACGCTTTCGTCAAGAGTTCCGCGCAACCGGGCGCGCGTCACGACGCGGTCCTCGGCAGTGGCTCCGCCAGTCGATTGGCCGCCGGCAAGCGCCACTGCCTGCTCGACAGTCAGTGCTGGTTGATATGGAAACGAGCCCGGCGCCTTGACGTCCCCAAGGACGAAAATTGGACGGAAGCTGACCACCGCCAAGGCTATATGCGGGTCATTGAAGAACTCGCGATCGATGAACGCCTTACGGATATGGTTCAAGGCGTCGGGGACCGTCAGGCCGCCAACCTCGAAGCTGCCGATCAGCGGAATGTTGACTGCGCCATCACTGGCTACCGTCAGCTGTTCGGCAGGAAGCGAATCGTCGATGAAGTCGAACGACACCACATCGCCGACCGAGAGCTTGTAGTCATCGTTCGCCGCGGCCCAGGCAGCACTATGGCAAGCCAGGATCGTTGCAATCGCGGTAACCGCAATCCCTACAGTCCCTAACGCCTTCACAAGGATACCGACCCAGGCGCCTATCGATCGCCCGCTCCGCGCCGCATTGCAACAAGACGCCATGGAAGCCCACCACAGTAATTTCCTGTGAAGACCCTAGCGACACCTGCGCGAGGACCATGAGTCATACCTTTGGTGGAGCAGTGATAACCTTCGGTCTCGTGCCCACCCAATTTGGCTAACTGGATGTCGGCCGCAACCAACGTATGGTGCGGCTGGATACTGTCGGCCGATTGAACGCTTCCTCGTGACGGAGCGCCGCAGGCAGCTGGGAAGCTTTGCGTGCACACAAGTGTTCTACACACAATCACCAGTCTCGACGTTGGCGGCGCCCAGGTCATGCTCGCCCGCTTTCTTGGCCGGGTCGACCAAAACCGCTTCTCGTCTTCGGTTCTATCGCTGCTTTCACCCGGGCCGTTGGCCGCACAGGTGGAGCATACAAAATCGGGGCTCGTGTCGCTCAGCATGACGGAACGACCGCGGCCGCGCGATGTCGTTCGGCTGACGCGATCAGTAAGCAGGGCCGCCCCTGATCTTCTTCATGGATGGATGTATCACGGCAACCTCGCGGCAACGCTCGGCTCGGTGCTGGGGCTCAATTTCTCGCCGGTAATCTGGAGCATCCATCACACAGTTCGCGATCTCGCCGACGAGAAGCCGTTAACGCGCCATCTGATCCGGCTCTCTGCCCGTCTGTCGGGTCGCGCCAGCGCGATTTCATATTGCTCACGCGTGGCCGCCGACGATCACGAGCGTCTGGGCTTTGATCCGCGTCGGAGGGTGGTTATCCCGAATGGCACGGACTGTGATCAATTCTCTCCCTCGGCCGATGCCGGTTCGAAATTGCGCCGCCTGTTTGGCTTGCCGGCCGAACGGCTGATCATCGGCCACGTGGCCCGGTTTCATCCCATGAAGGACCAGATCAGCCTGGTCCGGGCCATCAGCCGTGTCCTGGCGCAGGGGTACGATGTTCAGGGCGTGTTTATCGGGGAGGGGCATGTCGACGGCCCGGTGCGGGTTGCTGCCCGCGAGCTCGGCATAGACGACCGGATTACAACGCCGGGCATCCGCAGTGACGTTGCCGACCTCATGCCGGGCTTCGATGTCTACGCGCTTTGCTCAGCCTGGGGCGAGGCCTTTTCCCTTGCCGTCGGCGAGGCGATGGCAAGTGGCGTACCGGCGGTGGTCACGGCAGTCGGCGACTCCGGCTGGCTGGTCGGTGACAGCGGAGTGGTCGTCCCACCGGGGGATAGTGATGCACTGGCCGCCGGGCTGATCAGCCTTGTCCGCCTTGAGCCGGCCGAGCGCCGCGCTCTGGGCCAACAGGCGCGTCGCCGGGTCATGGAGAACTTCTCGCTGTCGCTTTACGTCGATAGGCACCTGGAACTCTACGGAACGGCTCTGGGCCGTCGTCGCCATATCTCGGTCCGATAGGAGCGACTGGTGGTTGTTACGCATGCGAATGGAAGAGATCATTTTCCTGCTGCCGGGGATGGTGCGATGCGCCGCAAGCGGATCGTCGTCATCGCCAGTCTGACGCGTTCGCTCGTCAATTTTCGCCTCGAATTGTTGAAAGCCATGGTCGCCGCCGGGCACGAGGTCATCACACTCGCCCCCGATAATGACGAACAAGCCATCGCCAGGCTGGGTGCTATTGGCGTGAGCTTCCAACAGATTCCAATGGCCAGGACAGGCACCAATCCGCTGGCAGATCTGCAAACGCTCAAGGCGCTTTACAGGCTAATGCGCCGCCTGGCTCCGGACATCGTCCTGCCGTACACGATGAAGCCTATCATCTATGGTGGACTGGCGGCCCGGCTCGCAGGAGTACCTCGGCGGTTTGCACTCTTTACAGGGTTCGGCTTCATATTCAGCGGCAGCGTCACCGGATTGCGCGCAACTGTTCTGCGCCGGTTGAGCATTGCTCTCTACCGCTCGGCCTTGATCGGTTGCGAAGCTGTTTTCGCCTACAACGAAGCCGACGCTTCCGACATCCGACTCCATAGGATGGTTTCTGCGAAAACGCCGGTGATCAAGGTTGCAGGTTCCGGGGTCGATCTGACGCTGTTTGCCGCCAGCCGTCCACCGCCGGGGCCGCCCGTCTTCCTTCTGATTGCCCGCTTGCTTCGTGAAAAGGGGATTGCCGAGTTTGCCGCCGCCGCTCGCATCCTGAAGACCAAGCACCGTGCCGCGCGTTTCCAGATTCTCGGGCCATTTGATCCCAGTCCTCTCTCCATCTCGAAAGCCGAAATGGACCAGTGGACCAAGGAAGGAGCCGTGGAGTATCTCGGCGAAACGCACGATGTCAGCCCCTATCTGACCGCATCGACGGTGTTTGTACTGCCTTCCTACTATCGCGAGGGCATTCCTCGCAGCGCGCTGGAGGCCCTGTCGACAGGGCGGCCGATAATTACGACCAACGCACCTGGCTGCCAAGAAACCGTCATCGACGGGGAGAACGGTTTCCAGGTCAATCCGCGAGATGTAGATGCTCTGGCCTCGGCGCAGCGCGCCTTTCTTGAAGATGAGGAGCTCGCCGTGAAAATGGGCGCCAACTCAAGAAAGCTCGCGGAAGAACGCTTCGACGTTCACAAGGTAAACCATACCCTGCTCGAGGCGATGGGACTATAGCCGGTCGGGCCTTCACGACAGTCAAACGGGGAAATAGCGCCGGATCTGCTGCCGTCTCAGATAGGCTTTCCGGAACGCACCATGAGCCTGTTGGAAAGGGTCCACCCGGTTGAACACCCAGCCGATCGATGGGCCGCCGGTGAACCGCAGACGCTCGACGACCTGGGAGAGAGCCTCTTGCGTTGTGCTGTCGCACGCGGCCACGACCACGACAGTGTCCACAGAGGCAGCAATCCTGACTGCGTCCTCCAGAACGAGCATAGGCGGTGCGTCGATGATCACCACGTCGTACTCCAGCCGGAACGCTTCCAGTAATTTGGCAAGCTGGCTGGAGTTGAGGAATTCCGGCGAGGTCTGGTCGTCGGCACGCGGCGCCATCACATCGAGCTGCGGAATTTCAGGCAGGGTTTGGACGATTTCCGCCAGACCGCAATCTCCACGCAAATAGTCATCGAGTGTCTTGCTGGCGGAGCCGAGCCCCATGGAGGTGTGGAGGTGGCGGGTTCGCAAATCCAGATCGATCAGCGCAGTCAAGGCGCCATCCATTCCAGCGGCCATGGCAAGGCCCATCGCTGTCGTTGTCTTGCCTTCCTGGGGCAGGCCGGAAGTGACCAGAACAACATGTTTGACCCGCCCGCCGTTCATCCTGGTGCAGGCACTGTAAAGCGATCGGAAAGCGTCGGAAAAAGCCGACCGTGGTTTTGACAACAGGGTTTCGAGAGGGGGCAGGGCGGGACGCAGGAACTTCCGGGGCAATAGCGGGATCGACGCCAGCAGGGGAACGCGGATCAGCTTCGATACCCGTCGCGAATCCCGTACCCGTCCATCCATGCTTTCAAGTGTCAGCACAAGAATAAAGGCCAGAACAAGCGACGCTGCGAAACCGCCTGCCAGCATCAAGCGAAGCTTGGGAAAGGTAGGGGACGTCGGGATCTCCGCTGTGGAGACGGTTCGCACGCCGGGCTCGACCGCGTCGGAAAACGGGTCGAGACTGCCAAGCTTGCCGGACACAAGGTCGTTGAGTTTTTGCTCGGTCAACAGGTCGTTGTTCAGTTCACGCAACTTGGCTTCAGCCAGGCTCCTTTGACGCAGCTCTTCGTTGGAAGCCTGCAGGCTCTTGGTGAGCTGGTCCACCCGGCCTTCGTCGACGCGCACCTCATTTTCCAGGATTGCGATCGTCCGCAGCATCTCTTGAGAAATCATCGCACGGACGGCGGCAATTTTTGCATCGGCCTCTTGCACCAAAGGATGATTTCGACCGTAGTTGCCGGCAAGTTGCGCGCGATCCCTCGTTGCCGCCGCTTCGTCGTTGCGCAGGGTCGTCAGGAAGTCGGATGAGAGCAAGGGATCGACGCCGGCCCCTGTGTCGCCGTTCTTGGCCGCAAGCCTGACCTGGGCGAGGCGCGCCTGCGCTTGCGTGTACTCACCTCTGGCGGTGCTGAGCTGATCGTTGGCCTGCTGGATCGAGGCGCGCAGCAGATCATCGCGCGGATCGCTGGAAACGCCGTGTTCGCTCGCATATTTGGCGATCTGGCCTTCTATCGCAGCAATCCGCGACGCAAGCTCGGTCGATTGCTGTCGCAAAAAGCCGACGGCGTCCTTGATGTCCTGCCGCTTGTTGTCACGAGACCATTCCACAAACAGCCTAGCCGTCGCATTGGCCACATTGGCTGCCTTCACTGCGTCATCGTTGACAAACGAGATTGTCATCGCCGCGCTATCGCCGGAGCGCTGGAGTGACAGGCTTGCCAGATAGGAGGTAATTGCGCGGTCCTGCTGAACAGCCTTGTCCGGGAGAGACGTATCCTGCGCGTTGGCGCCGGTGACAACAGCGAGCATCTTTTTCGGTATCGAGACAATCAAGCCGACCGCTTGTGACAGCACTCCGGTTCCGGAAGTCCCGCTGGCGGCTGGCGGTAGATAGGTGTTGAAGTCCGAATCCTCGATCAGGTCCAGCCTGTCGACGACCAGGCCGGCAAATACGCGAGAGGTGATCAGATCCTGTTCGGTGTCCATTCGCGACTTGTCGGGCTGTTGGTTGGGCTGCGTCTGCGTGCTGCTGTCAAGCGGGTTGGCATCGCCGGTTTCGACAACGATCATGGAATTAGCCGTATACGTCTTGGGAAGTTCGAGGGCGGCGACAAGCGCAAGTGCGGTGACACCAATGATGATCGCGATGATCAACCGGAGGCGTCTACGGAACAGATCGTAGAGCTCACGAACGCCGAATGATCGTTCCTCCAACGGCTCGGGCGAATCCTGAAGGGATGGTCCCAGTCGATTCCACACACTGTTTTCGTCTATCAAGCTCACAGATCGGGCCCCTTAGATTTGTCTTTGTCGGTCTCGCCAGGTCTTCCAAAGCCGAGTTTCGAGACAACCCAAGCGACAAGTTTCTAACATGGATGCGCGGATGCCAGCGCGTTCAAGAGGCTTAGCC
>NZ_RZQG01000189.1:0-8061 GCF_003998635.1 Mesorhizobium sp. M7D.F.Ca.US.004.03.1.1 | reverse complement strand
GTCATCTCGCGGCGCAGCAGCGCTTCGAGATTGGCCGCCACCGGCTCGGCGATCTCGAACACCATGCCCTGGCACTGGCCGCCGCGATCGAGCGCCATCATCAGGCCGGGCTGCTCGACGGTGCCGCGAAAACGCTGCACCGTGAAGCAGAACGAACGGTGCCAGCCGGTCGCCACCGCGCGTTCGCCGCCGCTCACCTCGCCTGCGGGTTTCCACAGCAGCGAGCCATAGGCAAACAATTTCAGCGGCCCGGCTGGAGCCGTGGCCAGCACTTCGTCGCGGATGCGCGCATAGTCCGCATCGGTCATGTAAACCATGCCCGGCGTCGGCCCGGCATCCTCTACCGCGCGCATGGTGCGGGCAACGAGGTCCGCGGTCAGAGCCATCGGCGCCTTGCGTGGTGGTGCGGTGGAAATCGGCTTGTTCATTCTTGCGCCTCGGGCATCGTCGCCATGTTGCTCAAGGCAAGGAGATTCTCAAGGGACGGCCGGACACGCGGACTCAAAATCTGAACAGCCACGCCCAACCGCCTGAAAGGATTCGTAAGTATCGACTATCCTAACGCCCCGGCGCCGCACTCAGTTCGCTGCGCCGCCAGGCGGCCGGCGAGATGCCGACCGAGCGCTTGAACTCGCGCCCGAAATGATAGACGTCGCAGAAGCCGCAGGCCTCGGCCACTTCGGCCAGCGGCTGGTCGCCCTGCACCAGCAGCGACTGCGCCTGCATCAGCCGCTCGCGCATCAGCCACTGGTGCGGGCTGGTGCGCAGATGCTTCTGGAACAGCCGCCTTATCTGAGAGGCGCCAAGGCCGGTGACAGTGGCGAGGTCCGGCGCCGTCCAGGCGGAGCCGGGCGCGGCGCGCATGGCGTCGAGTGCTGAAGCGAGCGGCTTCGGCAGATCGTCATTGCCGGCGCCGTTCACCGCACGGTCGACCAGAAGCAGGAATTCGGCGACCAGCTGGTTGAGGCGCAGGTCGAGCCCGGCGTCGCGCCGCCGCAACGCCGCGAACAGCCGCTCGAACCATGGCGCCGGACCGGTGCCTTCCGTGAACACGGTCCGCAATATCCCTTCGCCGAACAATTTCCGCCGCAGGATGGCCGGATCGGGCCCGTCGAGCCTGAACCAGAGCAAGGTCCAGGGATCGGCCGGATCGGCCGCGTGCACATGCGGCGCCTCGTTTGCCATCCACACCAGCTGGTTGGCGCGCACCTCCAGCCTCTGCCCCAGCGTCTCCACGAAACCCCGGCCCGACAGGCAATAGAGGATGTCCTGGCCGGGATAGACGGGCCGTTCGATGCGGTAGTCGGGCGCCGCGGCGACCTTGCCGGCGCGCAGCACGCTGAACGCCGTGCGCGTCCATCCGGCCGCCGGCACATAGTGGAAACTCTCGAAAACCGACGTCTTTGCCATCATGCGCGTTTTATACAAAGCGAGTGCCTTGCTGTCCATTTTGTTCGCTTCCAAGCGTCGCTATGGTCGATCTCAAGAGGACGGGATTTCGGCGGGTAGTGGCCGGATCCCCCAAGTTTTGCGGGCTTTCCAGGCGCCTTGCGCCAGCGGCGGCCCCGATGGACCAGGGAGGCAAGACGACGTTGGCGATGACCAAGCAGGAAACCGAGCTCTACGCCCGTGACGGGTACATTATCCGCAGGGGACTGCTGAGCGTCGCGGAAGTGGAGGATTTCCGAGACCACGCCCGCAAGCAGCTCGAGGCCGAGAACAAGAGCGGCGCCGTGATGGCCAAGGGCGACAAGGAAGGCAAGACCACTCTTCTCAAGATGTGGACCAAGGCCGAGGACGACAAATACGGCCTTCTCGCCCGCGACGAGCGCATGGTCGATCTGGCCGAGGCCGCCGTCGGCAAGCCGATCTACCTCTACAGCCACAAGATGACGATGAAGCAGCCCAATGAGGGCGGCGCCTGGGAATGGCACCAGGATTTCGGCTACTGGTACAATTACGGCTGCTTGGCGCCCGAGATGATGAGCATCTATGTCGCGCTCGACAAGGCGACCCGCGAGAACGGCTGCCTGCAGGTGCTGAAAGGCACGCACAAGCTCGGCCGTCTCAACCATATCAGAGAGAACGACCAGACCAATGTCGAGCAGGAACATCTGGACGCGGCGCTGAAACGCTTCGAGCACATCTATGTCGAGATGGAAGCCGGCGACGCCCTGATCTTCGACGGCAATCTGCTGCACCGCTCCGATGCCAACCGTTCGGACACCTATCGCTGGGGCTACATCTGTTCCTACAACGCCGTCGAGAACGCGCCGTTCAAGAAGGTGCGCGACTACGGAAATTTTGACGAGATGCACAAGGTGCCGGCCGGGTCCTTCCGCAAGGCGTCCTGACGCCGCAAATACAGGGTGTGGCGGTCAGCCCACGCCCGGCCATGATCCGGGGAGCCGCAACCGGACTCCCGAAAAATCATGGCGGAACAGGGAGATAGAGCCTGATCCTGAATCAGTTCGGGACCGGCTCCAAGGCAACGGCCCGCGCACGAGCTCGGCTCGGGTCGATGAAACGGAGGAGTGGCCACGCTGGTGAGGACCGGCGGGCCACGCGCAGGGAGGATGCTGTATGGCCGATGCGGTCAGGACCGGCGCGCGCGCGCCAGCCACGGACCGATTCACGATGGCGCGGCTGTTGCGGGCGCGCGAGGCAGGCGTGTTCATCGCGCTGCTCGTGCTGTGCCTGTTTTTGTCCTTCGCCACCGATGGATTCCTGACATCGCTGAACCTGCTCAATGTCGGGCGCCAGATCTCCTTGCTCGGGATCATGGCGGTCGGCATGACGTTCGTGCTGATCGCCGGCGAGGTCGACCTGTCGGTCGGCTCGACCTACGCATTCTCCGGCCTCGCCACAGGCATGCTGATCATTGCCGGCTGGACGCTGCTGCCGGCGATCGGCGTCGGCTTGCTCACCGGCGTCGCCATCGGCCTCATCAACGGCGTGCTTTCCACCTATGGCCGCCTGCCCTCGCTGATCGCCACGCTCGGCATGCTCTCCATCGTACGTGGTGCGGCCCTCATCCTGACCAACGGCCAGCCGGTGACGGTCAACGCCCGCAACGGCGCGTTGCCGGAAGTGCTGCAAACCTTCTCCTTCATCGGCCAGGGCTACCTGTTCACCATCATCCCGATGCAGCTGGTGTTCTTCGTCATCGTCGCGGTGCTGGCCTTGATTGTGCTGTCCTTCTCCAATTTCGGCTTCCGCGTCTATGCCGTCGGCGGCAGCGCCAAGGCCGCGCGGGTCTCCGGCATCTCCGTCAACAAGGTCAAGATATCAGCCTTCATCCTGATGGGCGTGCTCGCCGCGCTTGCCGGCATTCTGGGCCTCGCCTTCCTGCCCTCCAGCCAGGCCGGACGCACCGGGCTCGGCCTGGAGCTCGACGTCATCGCTGCCACCATCGTCGGCGGCGCCTCGCTGTCGGGCGGCGAAGGCACCATCCTCGGCACCATTCTGGGCGTGCTGATCATCGGCGTCATGCGCAACGGCCTGGTGCTGCTGGGCGTGTCGCCCTTCGTGCAGGAGCTGATGATCGGCCTGGTCATCATCATCGCGGTCGGCATCGACAAATGGAGCACGCGCCGAACGGGTTGATCACAGACAACGGGTTACTCGCAGAAAACAGAAGCAACCAGAACCAAAAAGGGAGGACTATCCATGAACATCAGACACGTCATTCTCGCAGCCACGCTCAGCCTGTTTCCGCTGTCGGCGCATGCCGAATCCAAGCTCGCCGATTTTACGCTGGCGCCGCGCATCAAGGCCAAGATCGATGCCGGCCAGCCGCTCGACATCTACGTTTCCTACCATGACGTCTCCAACGAATTCGCGCCGTTCATGAAGGCCGGCGTCGAGCGCGCCGCCAAGGAGGACAAGGTCGGCGCCCAGTTCATCGGCCCGGTCGGCGCCGATGCCGACGGCCAGATCTCGGAGATCGAGACGCTGATGGGCAAGATGGACGGGCTGGCGATCTCCTCCGTCTCCACCGACGCGCTGGCGCCGGTGATCGATCGCGTCATCGCCGCCGGCATCCCGGTCGTTACCTTCAACACCGACAATCCGGAGAGCAAGCGCCTCGCCTTCGCTGGCCAGGATCTCGTCCAGTCCGGCCGCGAGGCCGGCAAGCTGATGGCCAAGGTGCTGGGCGGCAAGGGCAAGGTGATGATCACCACCATCGACGCCGCCGCGCAGTGGTCGCTCGACCGCGAGAAGGGCGCGCGCGAGGCGCTGAAGGCCGAATCCGGCATCGAGGTGGTCTCGACGCTCAACACCGGCACCGACCCGCAGAAGATCTACGCGGCGATCGAGAACGCCATGCTCGCCAATCCGTCGATATCAGGCGTCTTGTCGCTCGAATGCTGCTCGACGCCCGCCGCAGGCACGTGGGTCGAACGCAACAAGGCCGCCGACAAGGTCAAGGTGGTCGGCTTCGACCTGCTCGACCAGACGGTGCAGCTTGTCCAGGACGGCAATGTCAATGCTACGATCGACCAGGCGCCGGAGAAGCAGGGCTTTGCCGCGGTCGACCTGATCGTCCAATTCCTCAAGGGCCAGCCGATCAACAATGTCGACACCGGCGTCGGCATCTACACCAAGGAAAACATCGCCGAGGTGGCCAAGAAGTAACAAGCAAGCCGAGCAGGTTTGCCGATCCGGCAGACCTGCTCGGCCAGCCAGCCAATGACAGAGCAACAGACCCCCATCGTCGAAATCTCCGGGCTGACCAAGCGGTTCCCCGGCGTGCTGGCGCTCGACCGCATTTCCGTCGGCTTCCGCGCCGGCGAGGTGCACGCCGTCATCGGCGAGAACGGCGCCGGCAAATCGACGCTGATGAACATCCTGGCCGGCGACCTGCAACCGGACGGCGGCGAAATCCGCATCGACGGCAGCCGCGCCACCATTGCCTCGCCGCTGGCCAGCCGCGCCGCCGGCATCACCGTGGTCTACCAGGAACTGGCGCTCTGCCCGACGCTGACCATCGCCGAGAACATCATGATGTCGGACATGGCGGCGCGCTCGTCGCTGTCCTTCGTGCCGCGCGACCAGATGCGGCGCGAGGCGCGCGCGGCACTGACCCGGCTCGGCATGGGCGCGCTCGATCCCGACACGAAAGTGTCGCGCCTGTCGGTGGCCGAGATGCAGCTGGTCGAGATCGCTGGCGCCATCCGCCAGCGCGCCCGCGTGCTGGTGCTCGACGAACCCAATTCGGCGCTGTCCAAGCGTGAGAGCGAACGGCTGTTCGAAATCGTCAGGCAGTTGCGCGGCGAAGACGTCACCGTCATCTACGTCTCGCATCATCTGAAGGAAGTGCTCGACCTTGCCGACCGCATCACCGTGATGCGCGACGGCCGCACCATCGAGACCATCGACAATGACGGCGTGTCGGAAGACCGGCTGATCCGCGCCATGGTCGGCCGCGACCTCGACACGGCGGCGCAATGGTCGCTGCAACCGGAAGCGCGGTCGGATGAGGCGGCAATCGTGCTGTCTGTCGACAAGCTGACCGCGCCGGGGCTGGACAGGCTGAGCTTTCATGCCCGCGCCGGCGAAATCCTCGGCATTGGCGGCCTGCCGGATTCCGGCAAGGACATGCTGGGCGAGGCGCTGTTCGGCCTGTGCCAGCGCAGCGGCCGCGTCACCATAGACGGCAAGGAATTGCGCGCCGCCGACCCGCAGGCCTCGATCCGCAACGGCATGGCGTTGGTGCCGGCCGACCGCCGCGGCGCCGGTGCGCTGTTGTCGATGAGCGTCGCCAACAATGTCGTCTCGGCCTCGCTGCCGCGCTTCTCGATGGCCGGCTTCATGCGGCGTGGTGCCGTGCGCCGCGAGGCCCGCGCGCAGGTCGCCCGGCTCGACGCGCGCATTTCACATCTCGGTCAAAAGCTGGCGACCTTGTCGGGCGGCAACCAGCAGAAGATCATCCTTGGGCGCAGCCTGGTCACCAACCCGCGCGTGCTGGTGCTGCACGAGCCGACGCGCGGCGTCGATGTCGGCGCCAAGGCCGAGATCTACGCCATCCTGCGCGGCATCGCCGGCGAAGGCGTGGCTGTGGTGATGATCTCGTCGGAGATTCCCGAATTGATCATGAACGCCGAACGCGTTCTGGTGCTGCGCAATGGTGGCATATCGGGCGAGCTGACCGGAGCCGGCATCAACGAGGAAGCGATCCTGGCACGCGCCATGGCGTCCTGAACGAGGCATTGATGAGCACACCCAGAATTACCATCGTCGGCAGTTTCGCGGTCGGCCTGACCATGCGGGCGCCAAAACTGCCGATCTTCGGCGAGACGATGCTCGGCACCGATTTCGACATGGGCGCCGGCGGCAAGGGCTCGAACCAGGCGGTGGCCACCGCAAGGCTCGGCGCGCGCTCGGCGCTGGTCGCCATCATCGGCACCGACAAGCTCGCCGGCATTGCCACCGACCTCTATGCCGCCGAGGGCGTCGATGCGAGCCTGGTCACGACGAGAACCGAACGCGCCACCGGCGTCGGCTTCATCATCCTCAACGACAAGGGTGAGAACTTCATCATCCTCGACATGGGCGCCAACGAGCTGATGGATGCGGCGACCGTCGACGCGGCCGAACAGCGCATCGCGCAAAGCGATGTCGTCATGACCGTGCTTGAAGTGCCGATCGCGGCCGCCGCCCGCGCCATGCAGCTTGGCCGCAAGCATGGCGCCCGCACCATCCTCAACCCGGCACCGGCGCGCCAGCTTCCCGACGCGATCCTCGCCTCCGTCGACTATTTGACCCCCAACGAGAGCGAATTGCGCATCCTGCTCGGCCTGCCGGCCGACGATCCGCGCTCCTCGCGCGAACTCGCCGGCGAATTGCGCCGGCGAGGCGTGCGCAACGTGGTGGTGACGCTCGGCCGCAGCGGCGCCCTGATCCTGACCGATGAGCTCGACGTGATGGTGCCAGCCGTGCCCGTCGCCGTGGTCGACACCACCGGTGCCGGCGACGCCTTCAACTCCGGCTTCGCGGTGGCGCTGGCCGAAGGCCGCGACATCGTCGACGCGGTCCGCTTCGGCGTCGTCTGCGGCGGCATCGCCTGCACCCGGCTCGGCGTCATTCCGGGCCTGCCCGAGCGGGCACAGGCCGATGCGCTCTACGCCGAGGCAATCAAGACAACATGGAAGGGACCGACATGAACCGAAACCGGCTGCTCAACGCCGAACTGGCGCACGCCATCGCCTCGATGGGCCATGGCGATTTGATGATCGTTTGCGATGCGGGCTTTCCGATCCCGTCGAGCGCCTGGCGCATCGACCTCGCCATCTCGCCCGACGTGCCCGACCTCGAAACCGTGCTGGCGCCGATCGCCGCCAACCTGATCGCCGAGCGCGTCGGCTATGCCGACACGCTGCCGGTGCACAATGCGCCGCTGCTGGCCAAGCTGAAGCGATTGTTCCCCGACGCCGATTTCGAGACCACGACGCACGAGACCATCCTTGGCGAGATGGCGGCCAAGGCCAAGGTCATCGTGCGCACCGGCGCCTTCGACCCGTGGGGCAACATCCTGCTCTATTCCGGCGTCGACGTGCCGGCCTGGTTTTCCAAGCCCGGTGTCGTTGCGCCGGACTACTATGCCAAGAAGCTGAAGGGCTAAGATGCCGCGCATCTTCGACTTCGGCGGCCGCGAGGTCGAGCGCAGCGTGACCGTCGCCAGCCTGCGGGCGCTGAAGGGCGGCGGCCGGCATGCCGCCCAGGTGACGGCCGAAACCGCCGAAGAGGCGGGGGCGGCCGAGGCCGCCGGCATCGAGATGGTGGTCTGCCGCGCCGCCAACGTGTCCCGCGTGCGCGAAGGATCGCGCCGCGTCTTCGTCACCGCCGCGCTCGGCTTTGCCGATGTGGTGACATCAGACGAAATCCTGCGCACCGCCTTCTCCGCCGTCACGGCGGGCGCCGACGCCGTCATCACCGGGCGCGGTCTCGATACCGTGCGCATGCTCGCCAACGAACAGATCCCCGTCATGGGCCATCTCGGTTTCGTGCCGCGCAAATCCACCTGGGTCGGCAGCATTCGGGCCGACGGCGGTCTTGCCG
>NZ_RZQG01001895.1:0-378 GCF_003998635.1 Mesorhizobium sp. M7D.F.Ca.US.004.03.1.1 | reverse complement strand
GACATGGTTGAATGGTCGGAAGAGATGCATGTGACGCGCCCGGCTTTGATCTGATCCCACAGTGCCTCGCGGCCTCCCGATCGGATCGGTGGATTGACCTTGAGTCGCGCACCAAACTCCTTTCCATGTATGTCGGGATCGAAAGTCAGATAGTGCATGCAGATTTCGCCCGTCGCGAGATTGCCCTCTCGACTGTAACGCTCGACAAGCTCGAAACCGCGTGGCGTCGATATGTGGACGATATGCGCATGCGCCTTGGCCAGCGCGGCGAGTTCTAGAAACAACACCGTGGCTGCAAGCTCGGCCGCCTCGGGGCGGCTTGCCGAATGTGCCTCTAGCGTGTTCTTCCCGGTTGCCTTCATCAGCGCCGTATTGTGT
>NZ_RZQG01001894.1:0-378 GCF_003998635.1 Mesorhizobium sp. M7D.F.Ca.US.004.03.1.1 | reverse complement strand
GCCCGAAACAGGGTCGTCGCCAAACGGATCAAAGACGGTCGTGGCAGCGTGAGCGGCGCGGCTGCGGAATGGGACGTCGCGGTTGTCGGTGGCGGCATGGCTGGCCTTGCTGCTGCTTTGCGTCTGGTCGGGCTGCGGGTCGTGCTGATCGAGGCCGAGCCGCGCTTCGGAGGTCGGGTCGAGACCTTGGACGTGGGTGGCTTTACCTGGAATCGCGGTGCCCAGGTTGTGATTGACCGCAGCGGACCGACTGCACGGCTCGCTGATGACCTTGGCGTCTCACTACGCAAAATCAACAAATGTGGCATTCCCCTATGGATGTCGGGGAAACTCATTCAGGCGCGCAGCGATTTCAGCCTCTTTGCTGCATTGCCACTC
>NZ_RZQG01001893.1:0-379 GCF_003998635.1 Mesorhizobium sp. M7D.F.Ca.US.004.03.1.1 | reverse complement strand
ATTTTTTTGCGCTTGTAATTCGAAGATACCGGAAGGATCGAACCTATGGACATGATGGCAAATCTTCCCGTCGCGGTAATCGGCGCCGGCCCGGTCGGCCTTGCAGCCGCGGCGCATCTGGTCGAGCGCGGCATCCGTCCGCTCATCCTGGAGCGTGGTGAAAGCGTGGGTGCGGCACTGCTCGAATGGGGCCATGTGCGGGTGTTTTCGCCGTGGGAATACAACATCGACGCAGCGGCGCGGGCGCTGCTCGACCGCTCGGGCTGGACGGCGCCGGACAGCCAAGGCCTGCCGACCGGCGGCGAGATCGTGCGCGATTATCTGGCGACTCTCGCGGCACTTCCGGCGAGCGCCGCCAATTTGAAACTCGGTGCGGCGG
>NZ_RZQG01001892.1:0-379 GCF_003998635.1 Mesorhizobium sp. M7D.F.Ca.US.004.03.1.1 | reverse complement strand
GCCTGGAGCAGAGTGCCAGTCTTGATGACATCGATGCGGCGATCCTTGGCATCCCGTCGGATTCCGGCGGTCCTTATCGCACCGGCTCGCGTTTCGCTCCTAATGCCATCCGGGCCATGTCGGTGATGTTGCGGCCAATCAATCCCTATCGCGGTGGCGTCAACGTCTTCGAGACGCTTCGAGTTCGCGATGTCGGAGATTGCGGGGTGGTCCCCGGCTATCTTGAAGAAAGCTACCGGCAGATCGAGGAAGCGGTTGCAGCAATCGTCAGCGCTGGGGTCATTCCTATGTCGCTCGGAGGGGATCATTCAATCACCTTGCCACAACTGCGCGCTGTGGCCAGGAAGCACGGTCCGTTGGCGCTGGTTCATTTCGATTC
>NZ_RZQG01001891.1:0-379 GCF_003998635.1 Mesorhizobium sp. M7D.F.Ca.US.004.03.1.1 | reverse complement strand
CGGCAGCCATTTCTTCTTCTGCTCCTCGGAGCCGTAATGGAGGATGTAAGGGGCGACGATCGAATTGTGCAGGCCGATGCCGAAACCATCGACGCCGACATGGCCGATGGCCTCGATGATGGCGCTCTCATGCGCGAAGGTACCGCCGGAGCCGCCATATTCCTCTGGCATAGAGGCGCAGAGCAGACCAGCCGCACCGGCCTTCAGCCAGCTCTCGCGGTCGACCATCTCGTTCTTCTCGAACTCGTCGTAGCGCGGCGCGATCTCCTCCGACATGAAGCGGTGCGCCATGTCGTAGAGCATGCCGACCTCGTCCGCCGCCCAGGCGGGCTTGGGGAGGTTCAGGATTTCGGCGGGGCTGGTCATGTTGGTATGATAC
>NZ_RZQG01001890.1:0-380 GCF_003998635.1 Mesorhizobium sp. M7D.F.Ca.US.004.03.1.1 | reverse complement strand
GGCTCGTTCGTTTCCGACCGCATGGGTGACGACCAGGAGCAGTACCAAGAGCTGCTGGAAGCTATTCGGGAAAGGGGGCAGGATTCTCCCATACTTGTCCGTCCGCATCCAGGCTCCGACGGCCGCTACATGATTGTCTTCGGCCACCGCAGAGTCCGGGTCGCTCGTGAGCTGGGACGGAAGGTAAGGGCAGTCGTCAAGGAGATCGACGACAGGGCCCATGTAATTGCCCAGGGTCAGGAGAATTCCGCTCGTGCAAATCTTAGCTTCATCGAGAAGGCGATGTTCGCAAAGCGTCTTGAGGATTTGGGGTACGACAGAGATGTGATCTCGTCAGCATTGGCCTCGAACGCCGCTGCGGTATCAAAGATGGTATCAGT
>NZ_RZQG01000188.1:0-8082 GCF_003998635.1 Mesorhizobium sp. M7D.F.Ca.US.004.03.1.1 | reverse complement strand
GCTTTGGCGCGCACAAGGCGCTGGACGATGTTTCCATCGACTTCGCCGATGGTGGTTTCTATGCGCTGCTGGGGCCATCGGGCAGCGGCAAGACCACGCTTCTCAGGCAGATCGCCGGCTTCGATTTTCCCGACTCAGGCCGCATCGCCATCGGCGGCGAGAGCGTCGAGCGGGTGCCGGTCGAAAAGCGACGCATCGGCATGGTGTTCCAGAACTATGCGCTGTTTCCCAACATGAGCGTCGCCGACAATGTCGCCTTCGGCCTGTCCGTGCGCGGTGAGGCCAAGGCAGTGATTGCGACGGAGGTGCAGCGCGCGCTCGCCCTAGTGCAGCTCGGCAAGCTCGGTGGCCGCCGGCCGCACCAACTCTCCGGCGGCCAGCGCCAGCGTGTGGCGCTCGCCCGTGCCATCGTCACCAAGCCGCGCGTGCTGCTGCTCGACGAGCCGCTCGGCGCGCTCGACAAGGCGCTGCGCGTCGACATGCAGATCGAGCTCAAGCGCATCCAGCGCGAGATCGGCATCACCACCATCTTCGTCACCCACGACCAGGAAGAAGCGCTGACGATGAGCGACCGCATCGGCATATTGCGCGACGGCAGGCTGGTGCAGGAAGGGCCGCCGGAGGAGATCTATAACAGGCCGAAGAGCGAGTTCGCCGCCACCTTCCTGGGCGACGCCAATATCTTTCGCGGCGATACGACGGGCAATGGCATCCGGCTGGCGGACGGCACAGCGATTGCCGCCGGCGCGGGTGCGACGCTTGCAGCCGGCGCCAAGGCGAGCTGCGCCGTGCGGCCCGAACGCATCCGCATCGCCACGGATGCCGGAGCGCCGGATGGTAACGCCAACATTCTCAAGGGGCAGGTCTCCAAGCGCATCTTCGCCGGCAACAACAGCACTTATTTCGTCGAGCGTGCGGGGCAGACGCTGAAGGTGATCGTGCAGAACACCGGCATGGAACGGCTGGCGGAGGGCCAGGATGTCGTGCTGCGCTGGTCGCCTGAGAGCACGGTGTTGATCGCGGCGAACTGATCCCCCAGGTCTTGCCATACTGTTCGCAATCGGGGACAGCATAGACGGGCAAGAGCCCGGAGCATGCCGATGACCTTGGAGCTGAGTGCGCGGGACCGATCCATGCTCGACGGCGAGCAAGGCTCGTCCGCAGCCGCTGCCATGAAAATCCTGGTCGCGTTTTCCAATGCGGTTGGGGCAGGCAGTCTGCTCGACATTGCCGGCGCCCATATCGATGGCTGTCTCTACCACGGCAGGGCAGGGCTCGATTTCGTCGAGCGGCTGGTCGAAGGTGGTGGCTGCGTCCAGGTGCCGACGACATTGAATGTCGGCTCGTTCGACCTCATCCATCCCGGCATGGTGAAGATGCCGGCGGCGGAAGAGGTGCCGGCGCGGCGGCTGATGAAGGCGCATCTGGAGCTCGGTTGCCAGGCGACCTTCACTTGTGCGCCGTACCAGACGCGGTTCCGGCCAGTTTTTGGCCAGCAGATCGCCTGGGGCGAATCCAACGCCATCGTCTTTGCCAATTCGGTCATCGGCGCGCGCACCAACCGCTATGGCGATTTCATCGATCTGTGCTGCGCCATGACCGGCCGCGCGCCGGCCTGGGGCCTGCATCTGAGCGAGAACCGGCGTGGCCGGATCTTATTTGAGCTGGATGTTCCGGACCCCGAGCCGAGCGACAGCCTGTTCGTCGGCGTTGGGCTGATCATCGGGCAAGCGAGTGGCGACCGGATTCCGGTGATCACAGGCCTGCCGCGGCCGCGCGACGAGGACCAGCTGAAGGCGCTGGGGGCAGCGGCGGCAACGACCGGCGCGGTGGCGCTGTTCCATGCGGTCGGCGTCACGCCGGAAGCAAGCACGCTCGATGAGGCGTTCCAGGGCCATGCGCCTGACGAGACGATCCGTATCAGCCGCGCCGATATCGGCCATGCGCTGGCCAGGCTGTCTGGCGTACCGGACGGTGCGCCGCTGGCGGCCGTGTCGCTCGGCACGCCGCATTTTTCGCATCAGGAATGGATGCGGCTGTTGCCGTTGCTACGCGAGGTAGCGCCGGGCAGGCGCATTCCGATCTATGTCAACACCGGGCGCGCGACCCTGACGCGACTGCAGGAGGAGGGCGCGCTGGCCGGCATGGAGGCGTTCGGTCTGATCCCGGTGGCCGACACCTGCACCTATGTCACTGCGATTCTCGAGCGTCTCGACGGCGTGGTGATGACCAATTCTGGTAAATGGGCGCATTACGCGCCCGGCAATATAGGCGTGTCCGTCGCCTTCGCCGAGATGAAGGATTGCATCCGCTCCGCTGCGGTAGGGTATGTCGTGCGGAGTGCCTCATGACGCGGCCGGTGCAACGAACCGGCACCTTCCAGCTGACCGGCGAGGCCGAGGGCCTGGCTTTGGTGTTTTCGCAGCCACTCAGCTTCTGGGGCGGCATCGATGCCGAGACCGGCGACATAACAGATCATTCGCATTCCGGCCTTGGCCAGAATGTCGCCGGCAAGATCCTGGTCATGCCCAGCGGGCGCGGCTCGTCGTCTTCATCCTCGGTCCTGGCCGAGGCGATCCGCAGGGGCACGGCGCCGGCCGGTATCCTTCTGGAGCGGCCGGACCCGATCCTGGCGGTCGGTGCCATAGTTGCCGAATTTCTCTACGAGATCCGCATGCCGCTGGTGGTGTGCGACATTGCCGGCATAGCCTCCGGCGACGGGATAGCAATCGGCACTGGCGTGGATGGTCGGGCGATCGTTACGATTCAACCCGCCATCAATCCAGCAGTACCGCGCCACTCGTAGGCGGCGATCGCGCCCCCGCTGGTCGCGCCGGTGTTCGTTGAGATTGGACCGTCGCACGGTGGGTGGCACCACCAACGAGATGCGCGACCTGGCAAGCGCGCTCTATCTCTATTCAGAAACGAAAAGCTGTTGCTCAGATCTCCGGGATGTTCTCCTTGAAGATCACCTGCAGCCTTGGCTGGTGCAATTCATAGGGCAATCCTCTGACCGCATGGGTCAGAGTGTTGAGCGCTTCGCGGGCCTCGACGCGCGGGTTCTGGTCGATCACCGCGTCGAGCGTGCCGTCGAGCAGAAGGTCCTTGGTGCCGTCCGTCACCTCATGGCCGAGGAAGACCATGGACTGCGCGCGGCCGCGCTCCTTGAGCGCGCGGGCGATGCCGGTGTTGCCGGCGCCGACATTGTAGATCGCGGCAAGATCGGGATGCCGCTCCAGCAGGGCGGACGCTTCCGAATAGGCCTTCTCGCGGTCGTCGAGCATTTCACGCATCTCGACGATCTGCAGATTGGGCGATTCCTCCGTCAGGATATGGCGGAATCCCATCTCGCGTTCTTCGTGGCCGCGATAGGACAGCGAGCCGGCGAACAGCGCCACCTTGCCCGGACGGCCTGATCCCATGAAGCGGTTGAGCAGATAGCCGGCCAGCCGCCCGGCGGCCCGGTTGTCGATGCCGATATAGGCGACCCTGGGCACATGCAGGATGTCTGAGGCGATGGTCACCACCTTGATGTCGTTGGCCGACAGCGAGCGGATCGCTTCGCGCACCGTCGGATGGTCGAGCGCGATGACGCCGACGCCTTGCGTCTGTCCGCGCAGGTCCTGCAGCAGGCGGGCAAGCCGGTCGGGATTGAAGCCTTCTATGGTGGCGATGTGGACATCGAGATCCGGTCGCGCCAGGGCCTGCGCCTCGATGTGGCGGTGCAGCATCTTGATGAAGGAATTGGTGCCGGCCGGCAGCGCGAAGTCGAGCCGGATGACCTCGCCGGGCAAGGACCGTGGCGGCACGCCGTTCGGGCTTTCGGCGATGTAGCCGAGGCGCTGCGCCATTTCGAGCACGATTTCGCGCGTGCGCGCTCGCACGCCGGGGCGGTTGTTGAGCACGCGGTCGACGGTGGCGGCGGAAACGCCGGCTTCCCGGGCTATGTCAGTCAGGGTGGAACGCACCGTCTTTCATCTCCTCAACGCATCAGGATCACGCAATGCCGGCAGCCCGTCTGACGGCGATGGCTGCCTGTCCTCGGCGATTCTGATGGGAAATGATGTATCCGGCCTTGGCCGAAGCGCAAGCCGTTGGGCTAAATCAAGTCGTCCGACACGGCTATTCCAGGATGGGAAGATACATTTCCCATCAAATCGAGGCATGTGGAGCGGTATGTGGACCCAGGCATGACGCATTTCCTCGCCTCATTGCGATGTTGTGAGGTATTTTGATTATTTATGATGTTGACAGCCTTCCGATACTGCCGTCAATATCCCTCATGGGCTCGTGGAGGAAACGTGGGCCCTGAGGGAGGAATTCCAATGTCTGATCTGATCCGCATATCGCGACGCCGATTGCTGACGTCCGGAGGAAAGGCGGCGGTGTTCGTGGCCGCCACAGGTATCGCACCGCAATTCATTCGTCCCGGCCGCGCCTATGCGGCCGACGCGCTGGCGCCAGGCATGATTGGCGGCCCGACGGGCTTCGATGGGGCCGAGCGCTACCAGTATGGCGCCGACACGCCGGAAGGCCGCGCCATCGAGGCGGCCAAGGCGCTGAAGGGTGCCGGCAAGGCGCCGGCCAAGATCGTGCTCGGCCTGTCCGATGGCTCGATCGGCCAGCTCACACAGCCGTTTCCGGCCGGCGCGCCGTCGATCAAGGACCTGTGGGAAAAGGAGACCGGCATCCCGATCGAAATCGTCGGTCTGCCGAATGGCCAGGAATTCACCAAGACGATGCAGGACATCTCCACCAAGGGTGGGGCCTACGACATCTATTCGACCGAATGGAACCGCCTCGGCGACCTCGCCGAAACCGGCGGCATCGCCAAGCTCGATGACTTTGTCGCGCAGTACAAGCCCGAGTGGGATGATCCGGTGACCGGCTATGTCAATGGCGCCAAGGGCGTGTCGCTGCTCAACAAATATCGCGGCTCGAACTATGGCGTGTCGCTGGACGGCGACTTCCAGACCTGGGTCTACCGCACCGATCTGTTCGGCGACGAAGCCGAGAAGAAAGCCTTCAAGGACAAGTACGGCTACGATCTGGCGCCGCCGAAGACCTGGAAGCAGCATGGCGACATCGCCGCCTTCTTCCAGCGTCCCGACAAGGGTCTGTTCGGGTCGACCGATTTGCGCAACCAGGGCTGGGGCTATACCAACTGGTATCAGCGCTATGTTTCGATGGCCTCGCCCAACCAGTTCCTGTTTGGCGATGACGGCAAGCCGATGATCAATTCCGAGCAAGGCATCGCTGCCACCAACGAATATGTCGCGTCGCTCGCGCATCATTCGCCGGATGCGATCTCCTGGGGCTGGCCGGAACAGTACGGCAATTTCGCCAAGGGCGGCGCGGCGATGACCTGCGCCTTCTCCAACCTGCCGAAATTCCTCGACAATGCCGGTAACAAGGACTCGGCTGTCACCGGCAAGATCGGCTCGATGCTGCCGCCCGGCCGCGAGATCGACGGCAAGCTGATCAGCCGTTCCGTGCTGTGGTTCTCGCTGACCGGCATGGTCTCGGCGCAGTCGAAAAACCAGGAGGTCGCCTATCTCCTGCTGCAATGGCTGGGCTCTGCCCGCATCTACGCCTGGATGAGCGCCAACCCCGGCGGTTATCTCGACCCGTTCCGACTGTCGGATTTCTCCGATCCGCTGGTGCGCCAGACCTATCATGCCTACCACATGGACGTGGTGCGCGAGACGGTGGCGCGCACCGTGCCGACCATCAACTATCCTGGCGCAACAGCCTTCCACAATGCGCTCGACGAGAACCTCATGGCGGCGCTGACCAAGGCCAAGACATCCGAGCAGGCGATGGCCGACACCGAGGCCGAGTGGAAGAAGATCGCCCGGCGCACCGGCGAGGACAAGCTGCTCGAAGCCATCAAGACCAACAAGGAGGCCTGGCCGACAGTTCTCGATCCAATCGTTTGATCCATCTCCCTGGATCACATCGAAGGAGGGGAGGAGCCTGCTTCTCCCCTCCGCCCACAACGCCACCAGCAAAGCCGCCAGATGAAGCGTTCCATTCCTTTCGAGATCTTCCGCTACGCCGCGATCTTCGTGGCCATGGCGGTGACCCTGGTGCCGATCCTGTGGATGGTGTCGATGGCCTTCAAGCCGATCGCCGAATGGTCGGCGACCGGCGCCGACCTGACATGGTGGCCGAAGAACCCGACGCTCAGCAATTTCCGTTTCGTCTTCGGCGAGTCGACCAACAATCTGATCGTTGCGCTTGACCGCACCGCGCTGAAGCCGATCCTCTCATCGCTGCTGTCGGCGGTTTTCGGCACGGTGATCGCGATGTCAGCGGGTACTGCCGCGGCTTACGGACTGTCGCGTTTCGGCTCCGGACAGAATCTGCCGCTGGCGCTGATCCAGCTCAGGCTGTTTCCGCCGATGGCGGTGATGATCCCGGTGATGATCATGTGGGCCTTCCTCAACTTCACCGACAGCTGGTGGGGATTGGCGCTGATCTACGGCATCGTCACCTTGCCGTTCGCCTTCTGGCTGATGAAGACCTTCTTCGACGACATGCCGCGCGAGATCGAGGAGGCGGCACTGGTCGAGGGCTGTTCGCGGCTGCGCGTCTTCACCCGCATCACGCTGCCGATGATGCGCGCGCCGCTGGCCAGTGCCGCACTCTTCGTCTTCATCCTCAACTGGTCGGACTATCTGATCGCGCTGCTTCTGACGACGCGCGAATGGGTGACGATCCCGGTCTACATGGCTTCGCTGTCGTCCTCGATGACCGGGCAGCTCTATGGCGCCAAGGCGGCGCTTGGCCTCATCGCGGCGGTGCCGCCGGTCATCATGGGCATCGCCATCCAGCGCCATCTGGTGCGCGGGCTGACATTCGGGGCGCTCAAGCAATGAGCGCGGTGACTGCCATGGTTTCAGAGGACGAGATGAAAACCGCTGGAACAAGGCCGGTTTCGCGCGATGAAGGCGCAAGGCTGGGTTTCCGGCTGACATTGCCTGCGCAGATCCTGGTGCTGTTCATCTCGGCCTTCCCGCTGTTGATGCAGCTCTACATCAGCGTCACCGACTGGTCGCCGCTGTCGGGCCTCGGCTGGTGGAATGCCTGGTCACTGTGGAACAACCTAGCCAATTACACCGATCTTGCCGCCGATCCGCGCTTCTGGAGCGCGCTGAAGCGCACAGCCATCGTCATGATCATCTGCGTGCCGGTTGAATTCCTGCTCGGCCTGGCGCTGGCGACGCTGTTTGCCGACGATTTTCCGGGCAAGCGGATATTCTATTCGGTCCTGCTGATGCCGATGATGGTGGTGCCGGCAGTGGCCGGCTACATGTTCTTCATGCTGTTCCAGTCGGGCGGCCCGGTGAACGACATCTTGTCGGCGCTCACCGGTTCGCCCGTCACCATCGCATGGCTGTCGGACCCGACGCTGGCGCTGATCGCGGTGATGGTCGCCGACATCTGGCAGTGGACGCCGCTGATGTTCCTCATTCTGCTTGCCGGCCTGGTCGGCGTGCCGGAGGACCAGATCAAGGCGGCGACGCTGCTCGGCGCCAATCCGTGGCAGCGCTTCGTCACCATCGTGCTGCCGAAGATGAAGACGATCATCATCATCGCGCTGGCGATCAGGGTGATCGAGAACTTCAAGATCTTCGACACGCTCTACATCATGACCGGCGGCGGTCCCGGCGTCGCCACCGAGACCATCTCCGTCTACATCTACAAGCTCACCACGCAGGACCTGATCTGGGGCTATGTGGCGGCGATCGCGCTGGCCATATTGATCGTGCTGTCGATCGTCGCGGTGTTCGCCATGAAGCGCATGGCGCGGGCACGCGAGGTCCCGGCATGAGTGCCATTCACCTGCAGAACCTGGTCAAGAAGTTCGGTGACTTCACCGCGCTGAAGACAATGGATCTGGCAATTGCCGATGGCGAGTTCATGGCGCTGCTCGGGCCGTCTGGCTGCGGCAAGTCGACGACGATGAACATGATCGCCGGCATGGAGGAACCGACCGGCGGCAAGATCCTGTTTGGCGAGCGCGACATGGCCGGGGTACCGATGGGGCGGCGCGGTGTCGGCTTCGTGTTCCAGAAC
>NZ_RZQG01001889.1:0-381 GCF_003998635.1 Mesorhizobium sp. M7D.F.Ca.US.004.03.1.1 | reverse complement strand
GTGGAGCGCTTCCAGATACTCGAGAGCCGCCATGCTGGCCGTGTCTCACTCACGTTTGACCAGGAACCTGGTCAACCGATGCTTGATCTCAAGGCGATCGTGGCCCAGCAATCTTCTGATACGCACTTCTACTGCTGCGGACCAACAGGGATGCTGAAGGCATTCGAGGCAGCGGCGGCCACGCTCGATCCCGATCTTGTGCATTCCGAATTCTTCGCCGCGGCGGCGCCTCCGGCCCGCGGTGGATTCGAAGTGGTGCTCGCCAAGTCGAAGAAGACAGTTTTCATTCCCGCGGGCATGTCGATCCTCGAAACATTGAATGAAATGGGCATGCACATAGCGCACTCTTGCAAGGAGGGATTGTGCGGCACATGCGAGACA
>NZ_RZQG01001888.1:0-382 GCF_003998635.1 Mesorhizobium sp. M7D.F.Ca.US.004.03.1.1 | reverse complement strand
GATTATAGGAATAATCCCCGGCCCATTCCTGATTAGACCGTGACGCTTGGAATTGCTCCATCTGCCGCATTCGCATGGCCGAACCACCGGCCGAAGGCTGATTTTGCAGGGCGGGCAGGTGTTGGTGTTCATGGATCCGAAACTGGGTATACTCGGCGGAATGGGTCCGCTTGCAACTGTCGACTTCCTTGCAAAGGTTATTTCTGCCACACCCGCGAGTATCGATCAGGATCACATCCCAACGCTCGTCTATTCGGCTTCTCGCACGCCTGATCGCAGTGCAGGCATCCTTGGCATCGGGCAGTCACCGCTTGCAGCCCTTATTGAAGGCGTGAAGCTGCTTGAGCGAGGCGGTGCGGCGTTGATCGCGATACCCTGCAAC
>NZ_RZQG01001887.1:0-382 GCF_003998635.1 Mesorhizobium sp. M7D.F.Ca.US.004.03.1.1 | reverse complement strand
CTACCGCTCGATGGTCAAGAAGGATCTGGTGCCGGCAGGTGCGCAGACCGACACCAGATCCTTCTTGACCATCGAGCGGTAGAGATCGATGGCGCCGCGCAATTGCGGGCTGTCCAGCGTCGCCTTGGAGCCGTCCTCCGAGAGGATGTCGCCGCCAGACGCCCAGATCAGCGGCGTGAAGGTGAAGATGTTGCAGCCGCCGCAATTGCCGGAAAAGTAGAAGCCCTTGATGTTGCCGCCGAGTGCGTTGACCTTCTCGGCGTCGGCCGCGATCTCGGCCCAGTTGGCCGGGCCTTTTTCAGGGTCGAGGCCAGCCTGCTTGAACAGCTTCTTGTTCCAGATCAACACCGAGGCGTCGGCGGAGAAGGGCAGGCCGTAAATG
>NZ_RZQG01001886.1:0-382 GCF_003998635.1 Mesorhizobium sp. M7D.F.Ca.US.004.03.1.1 | reverse complement strand
GACGAGGGGCGTGTGCTGCTCTATGCGCATGGCGGCGGCTTCATCGGCGGCTCGATCTACACGCACCGCAAGCTGGTCGGGCATCTGGCCAAGGCCGTCGGCTGCCGGGCGCTGCTCTACGACTATCCGCTGGCGCACCGGGCCAAGTATCCGGCCCAGCTCGACGTGGCGATGACGGTCTGGAACTGGCTCGCCGATCGGGGCTTCGACGCCGGCGACATCGCGCTTGCCGGCGATTCCTGCGGTGCGGTGCTGACCTATGGCGTCCTGCAGCGGCTGCGTGCGCAAGGGCGGCCGCTACCCGTCGCCACGCTGATCATCTCCGGCTGGTTCGACATGGCGCTGACCGCCGCCAGCTACGAGACCAACCGCGAAAAGGACC
>NZ_RZQG01001885.1:0-383 GCF_003998635.1 Mesorhizobium sp. M7D.F.Ca.US.004.03.1.1 | reverse complement strand
GCCGGCATAGAGCACCGACACCTTCTGGCTGATCTTGGCGACGACGCCGAGATCATGGGTGACGAACAGGATCGCCGTGCCGTGTTCGCGCTGCAATTGCACGATCAGCCGCAGGATCTGCTTCTGCACGGTGACGTCGAGTGCCGTCGTCGGCTCATCGGCGACGATCAGCCTTGGCTCGGCGGCGAAGGCGGCGGCGATCAGCACGCGCTGGCGCATGCCGCCGGAAAGCTCGTGCGGATAGCTTTTCAGCACGCGGTCGGGGTCGCGGATCTGCACCTCGTTCAGCAATTGCCGGATGCGGGTATCGGCCTTCTCGCCACTCCAGCCGAGGATGCGCACCAGCCGGTCGGTCATCTGCGAGCCGATGCGGCGTGACGGGT
>NZ_RZQG01001884.1:0-384 GCF_003998635.1 Mesorhizobium sp. M7D.F.Ca.US.004.03.1.1 | reverse complement strand
CCCTGTTCGGCGCCGGCGACGAGGACGTCGTCAACTGGTTTCGCCACTGGGTGAACGAGGGTTTTCAGCCGCTTGAAAAGATCCTGGCTTCCTCGCACGAGACTGGACAATTCTGCCATGGCGACACGCCGGGGTTGGCTGACATCTGCCTTGCCGCGCAGATTGCCAGCAATGCCCGCTTCGGCGTCGACCTAACGCCCTACCCGACGATCGCGCGCATCAACGCCGCCTGCATGGCGCTGCCGACCTTCCAGAAAGCCGCACCCCAGAACCAGATCGATGCCGAATAGGCTTCATCGGCCCACACGTGGCGTCGGCGCCGGAGGTCTGGCGGAATCGATTTCCGCTTGACCGGAGAGGGAATCGGCTATCGTTTCCCAGCTG
>NZ_RZQG01001883.1:0-384 GCF_003998635.1 Mesorhizobium sp. M7D.F.Ca.US.004.03.1.1 | reverse complement strand
GTATTGCGGTATTCGGCCATGGCATGGGCTGTGACCGCGGCCGTCACATTTGGATTGCCATCGCGGTCGCCGCCGATCCACGAGGCATAGCGCATGAAGGAGGGAATTCTGATCGGCTCGCCCGAATAGTGACGCTCAAAGGCGCCTTGAAGCTTGTCATAGAGCTGTGGCGTTGCCTCGAAGATGACCTCGCGAAAGAAATGCAGGCCCCAGGCGATTTCGCGTTCGACAGTCGGGCGTTCCAGTCGCAGTTCGCCTGTCATCCACAGAAGCTCGATCTCGCTTTCCAGATCGGCGACCAACAGGGAGCGTTCGCGCGGCGCCCAGCGGGGCTGGTCGAGCTCGGTCAGCTTGCGATAGATACGGCGGTGGATCTCCAGCACC
>NZ_RZQG01001882.1:0-385 GCF_003998635.1 Mesorhizobium sp. M7D.F.Ca.US.004.03.1.1 | reverse complement strand
GTGCCGGCGAGGGTTCGAGAGAGCAGCAGCGCGGCAAGACCGCCGATAGGCCCGCAGCCGACGACCAGCACGGAGCCGGCCGTTTTCGGCAGGCGCCGCACCGCGTGCAGCGCCACCGCGAGCGGTTCGGCCATCGCCGCGACCCGCTCGTCGAGCCCGGCATCGATGATATGCAAAAGCCGTGCGGGCAACACCGCCTGTTCGGCAAAGCCGCCGTCGCAGATCTCACCCACGAAGCCCAGCGACGCGCAGAGATGCCGCCTGCCGGCATGACATTGCCCGCAGTCTCCGCACCAGAACCGGGAATCGGCAACCACCCTGTCGCCGACGGCGACGCTATCGACGCCCGCGCCGATGGCGGTCACCGTGCCGGTCACCTCATGGC
>NZ_RZQG01001881.1:0-385 GCF_003998635.1 Mesorhizobium sp. M7D.F.Ca.US.004.03.1.1 | reverse complement strand
ATGCCGAACGCCAGGCCAGAGATGCCAAGACCGCCCGGCTGAGAGAGTTGAGGATCAGCGCAGGCCGAGACTTGGCTCTTGCCAAAGTGTAGGCATAGTTTGCTTGTTTATGAGCGCTTCATCCTCCACAGCTCCAGGCGACTGTGGCAACGCAGAAATCAATGCTTCATTGCTCGTTTGGAGATCTACTCTCTCTCGACGGCTGAGACGTGGATGGTTGACCACCTTGGCCGGATCATCGAACAGGCACAGAACGGCTTCGAGCTTGCCGGATTTTGGCGAGGAATGTGCCGGTATTTGATAGCGAGTGTGCATCTCCATTCTCCGCAATCTGGGCCTCCCGGTCGAGACCGGGAGCGGACCGCAGTTTCATGAGGCTAGATGA
>NZ_RZQG01001880.1:0-385 GCF_003998635.1 Mesorhizobium sp. M7D.F.Ca.US.004.03.1.1 | reverse complement strand
CTGGTGATGTTTGCCGGCCGCATCGTCGGCGAGCGCGGCCCGGAAGCGACCGAAGGCGAGCTCGGCCTGCTGATGGCCGGCGTCGAGCAGCAGGAGGCCGCGCAATGAGCACGCCTTACGCCAAACTGCCGGCCTGGGCCGACTATGGCCTGATCCCGCTGATCAATCTGTTCGTCGCCTTCGTCGTCGCCGGCTTCGTCGTGCTTCTGGTCGGCGAGAACCCGTTGCGTGCCGCCGTCATCCTGGTCGAGGGCGCCTTCGGCAAGGGCACTGGCATTGCCTTCACCCTGTTCTATGCCACCACATTCATCTTCACCGGGCTTTCGGTCGCCGTGGCAGCGCATTGCGGCCTGTTCAACATCGGCACTGAGGGACAGGCCTACAT
>NZ_RZQG01000187.1:5000-8096 GCF_003998635.1 Mesorhizobium sp. M7D.F.Ca.US.004.03.1.1 | reverse complement strand
AGAAGCAAACTTCTTCGTCGCCAGCGGCGAGCCGCCCTCGTTGGTGAGGCGTATATAGTCGCCACCAACGAGAACTGTCAACACCGATCAGCGATGTTTTTTCGATTTCTCGTGAAGATATCCACGGGGCCGAAATTCCTGAGCTGGCTTGGCTGAATTGTGAGCGGTGTTCTGCCGCCGACCATTCCTGTGATGCGCCCCGAGGTCTCGGCGCTGAGCGCGCATCATCGACCTGAAAAACAACTGTTGCGCCTAGATCGCCGCAGAGCAATTCCCTACCGGAAGTGGCATTTAGAACCGATCTTCGAGCAATTCCGGTGTGATGTTTCGGCCTGCGTAAAAGATGCCGAGAATCAGCACCCGCTCACCCTCGACGGCGAAGGCAATGCTGACGGCACACCGGTAACCGACAATCCGCAGCCCAGGCATGATCTCGACCCGCTCGGTGCCCCGCTGTGGAAAAGTCGACAGACCGAGACAATGGTCGCGGATACCCGCAATGAAATTCCAGGCGATCGCCGGCGACGCACGTCCGGCTATATCATCGTAGAGTTGCTCCAACTCGGCTTCCGCCTTGGGGTGGAAGACAATCTGGTACTCCATCCCCTACTTGGCTTTCGCCTGCTTGGCGCGATGACGCGCCTCCAGCCGAGAGAAGACCGTGTCGGCAGGGATGCCCTTCGTTAGATCCTGCCGGAGTTCAGCCAGGCGACCCGGTATCTCCTCGCGCAGCCATTTCTCCCGCTCCGCCTCGAAATCCTCGAGCATGCGCAGGCCCGCACGGACAACCTCGCTGGCATTGTTGTAGCGACCCGATTCGAGCTGCCTCCTGATGAAACTCTCGTAGTGGTCATTCAAAGCGTAATTTGGCATTGGCAACCTCCTGCAGGGAATATGGGAGCGATTCCCGAATCTGGCAATAGATGTCAACTATTGGCAAGTTTGGCTGATTCGACCATGCCACACCTTGTCGCCATTCACCCTCAGAGAATCGCCCGTCACCTGATTCGGCATCAACGAAGCGTCGCTTGAGCGCCCATGGCCGCTCGGCAACGGCACTTGCGGCTATTGCGGCGTGACACGCCCGGCCGCCGGCGCGATCGAGGAATCTACGTGCAGGCCGATATTCGCGATCGTCACTCGTTGTCATGGCCGAGGGTAGCCACTAAAGCCGGCTGATAGAACACCACCCCGGCTAAATTCATTTCGTATTCGGTTGCAAACCACCGCCGGCATCACCGATGCCAGGTGCGATCGGATGGTCTTGTGTTTCAGCCACTGATTCGGCTTGAGCGGCCGAGCCGGCATCTGGGCGCTTTAATCCACGGGGGCCTTGCCAGTCCCTCCAAACGCAAACGGCCCGCGGGCTGCGGGCTATTTTGAATTGGATTTTTGTTGAGAGGCTTTGTTCTGTCGTGCCTTGTCAGCTGAGGCCTCTTTGTGGGCCGAGGAGTTCAGCTGGCTGGCGATGGTCAGTTGGCTGGCGAGAAGCAGTCCCCCAAACGCAAACGGCCCGCAGAGCGGGCCGTTTGACTATTGGATTTGGTTGCGGGGACAGGATTTGAACCTGTGACCTTCAGGTTATGAGCCTGACGAGCTACCGGGCTGCTCCACCCCGCGTCAACCCTAAGCAAGCGTTTGCTTGCGTTCCTAGGCAAGCACTTGCTTGCTTTCCTTTTCTGTAAGCCGAGGCCTACAAATAGGTAGATGGCTCACCAATTGAAAGGGCCGCTTACGCGGCCCGTGGTTTCCCGATTGGCGGGCCTGTTCGTAGAGAGAAGATTTCAACGTGCGTTTAGCAGACCTGGCAGCGACCTACTCTCCCGCGTCTTGAGACGAAGTACCATCAGCGCTGGAGCGTTTCACGGCCGAGTTCGGAATGGGATCGGGTGCAGCCGCTCCGCCATAACCACCAGGTCGGCAAAACGCACGTTGTTCGAGAAGCTGTTTCTAGCGATTGGCCGCAACATAGCATCAGGCGTAAGGCCTGGGGCTCTGTCGGAGCTTTTCGCTGATCTTTGTCGTGCCTGTCATCCTCCAATTTGGAGCGATGAGCATAAGGAATGAGAACGATCAAGCCGATCGAACTATTAGTACCGGTAAGCTTCAAGCGTTGCCGCTCTTCCACACCCGGCCTATCAACGTGGTCGTCTTCCACGGTTCTCAGGGAATACTCGTTTTAAGGTGGGTTTCCCGCTTAGATGCCTTCAGCGGTTATCCCGTCCGGATATAGCTACCCTGCTATGCGGCTGGCGCCACAACAGGTCCACCAGAGATCCGTCCATCCCGGTCCTCTCGTACTAGGGACAGATCCTTTCAATATTCCTACACCCACGGCAGATAGGGACCGAACTGTCTCACGACGTTCTGAACCCAACTCACGTACCGCTTTAAATGGCGAACAGCCATACCCTTGGGACCTGCTCCAGCCCCAGGATGCGATGAGTCGACATCGAGGTGCCAAACAACCCCGTCGATATGGACTCTTGGGGGTCATCAGCCTGTTATCCCCGGCGTACCTTTTATCCGTTGAGCGATGGCCCTTCCACGCGGGACCACCGGATCACTATGACCGACTTTCGTCTCTGCTCGACTTGTCAGTCTCGCAGTCAGGCAGGCTTATGCCATTGCACTCAGCGAACGATTTCCGACCGTTCTGAGCCCACCATCGCGCGCCTCCGTTACTCTTTAGGAGGCGACCGCCCCAGTCAAACTACCCACCATACATTGTCCCGGACCCGGATAACGGGCCGCGGTTAGACATCCATAGTAATAAGGGTGGTATTTCAAGGGTGGCTCCACCTGAGCTGGCGCCCAGGTTTCAAAGCCTACCACCTATCCTACACATGCCACTACGAATGCCAATGTAAAGCTATAGTAAAGGTGCACGGGGTCTTTCCGTCTAACCGCAGGAACCCCGCATCTTCACGGGGAATTCAATTTCACTGAGTCTATGCTGGAGACAGCGGGGAAGTCGTTACGCCATTCGTGCAGGTCGGAACTTACCCGACAAGGAATTTCGCTACCTTAGGACCGTTATAGTTACGGCCGCCGTTTACTGGGGCTTCGATTCAGAGCTTGCACCCCTCCTCTTAA
>NZ_RZQG01001879.1:0-386 GCF_003998635.1 Mesorhizobium sp. M7D.F.Ca.US.004.03.1.1 | reverse complement strand
GAGCTGACCGGCTCATCAGCCAGGATGATAGCCGGTCAGCTCACTCGACGTCTCTGTCCAGGCACAGGTCCTTAAATTGTTCACCGACCTGCAGCGCGAGCTCGGCCTTGCCTACCTCTTCATCACCCACGACCTCGGTGTGGTCCGATATGTCAGCGACGAAACCATCGTCCTGTTCAATGGGCGCATTGTTGAGAGCGGACCTGTCGACGCGGTTCTCGACCGGCCGGCGCATCCCTATACCAGGACGCTGACCGCCTCGGCCACTGGCAAACTCATGAACGCGGCTCCGGCGCCTGGGGGTCCCGCTGTGGCAACCGGGTGTGCGTTCGCTCCGCGTTGCGACCTGCGCCTTGCGCTTGGCTCACCGTCTCGTTGTCTGGCGC